>JAUWGT010000023.1 GCA_030606265.1 Candidatus Stahliibacteriota bacterium
GCTGTACCTTTGGTGCATCGGACATTTTAAAGGATCTCAAGATAAGTCTTCTCGTTCTCAATGATGGTTGCTTCACTTCATATAATTATATTGCTACTACAGAATTGTGCAAGAGGGTCTACGCTTTGTCGTATTTGAAAATAGATCAAGAGTTAGTCCTTAATATATAAAACGCGGTAGTCTATCTCGCTTTCGCACGAAAGCGAGATAGACGCCTGGGGGGAAGGTGGCATCTGTCCTTCTCTTACTTGACATCGTTTGAGAATTCATGATAATCTGGTGATGAGTTTCTTGGAAATTATGATATTTATTAGTACGCTGATAATCATGGTAGTGGGATTAGGTGGCGTTATTCTTCCAATCCTGCCTGGTGTTCCGCTTATCTTTGCCGCAGCAGCTCTTTACGGAATTCTAACTGGATTTGAGGAAATGTCTTTTAACCTGCTGCTGATTTTTGCTGGTCTAACTGTAATCAGTCTTGTATTCGATTATTTTGCCAATTATTTTTCAGTAAAGAAAATGGGCGGAGGAACAGCCGGCGCATTTGGCGCTGTGATCGGTTTGCTGGTAGGGATTTTCGTCCATTGGTTCGCAATTATCCTATTTCCTTTTCTGTTTGCGGTTGTTTTTGAATTGATCGCTGGAAGAAGGGGAGGCAAAGCTCTAAGAGCCGGTACCGGTGCTTTCATGGGTCTATTATTCGGTGGACTATTTAGATTTATTATTGGTTGTGTGATGATCGGTATTTTTATCTGGAAGGTTTTGTTTTAAAAACTGAGCTACGTATCGGAGAAACCCCATACGCTGTTAGTCATATTGGGTAATCTATTTTTGAGTTCCGCTGAAACTCTTTTATAGATTTTAATATCTTTATTCTCTTGGCATACGTTTTCAAAATTTTTCAACTCAGTCTCCAGTGTATTCAATATCACTCTGCGCCTGTCTTCTGACCAGTTATCATACATTCTTTTGAACGGCTCGCCGCGGCACAATGAAAATGCACGCAAATATTCTCTGCGGGCGAATTCCCATTCATCCATGCGTACCAGTGTTTGTGCCTGGACTAGCAGTTCCTCAAAGTACTTGTAATCGTTGTATAAATAGAAATCCCAGGCAAGATGCTCACGACGTATCCTGAGTGCATGAGATGGTAAAGCAAGTGCTTTTTTTATTCTTACTAATAAGTGTGAGAGATTCCGGGCGGGTTTGCTGCTTTTTGGCCAGAAATTACGATATAACGGTTCTAAAAGCATTTTTTGCTCCAAAGAAAATGATAAGTGGATGAGAAAAGCGTTCTCTTTTGGACTGAGTTTCAAACCCCGCAACGGCAATTCGCCTTTACTTATTCTGAGGCCACCTAAAAATCGTATATGGTATACTGGCAATTCATATTTAAAAACGGGCATGGACAGAAATGTCTTTGGAAGCTGCGGGTCTTTGCCTTTTTTTAGAAGATGTACCACTGGTTTTGGAAAGAACAGAGACAACCGTTCAAAAAGACCAAATAAACAATGAGAACGGGCATACTGTAATGCGCGGCGATAATCATTTACCTTTTGGGTCTTGCTGGATTTCAAAAATAAAAACGCTAATTTAAGATTAGGTACATCAAGCGCTCCTGTAGGAATATCGGTATCTGCTAATAGAATTTTTCTCAGGAGAAATTCCTTTTCAAGACGGTATTTCTTCAAGAACGGAATGTATTTCTTCAAAATTGTCCTGGCTTCTTTGTCCTCGCCAAACGCCGCGTGGCAGCATGCAAGAATGAAAGTTGCTAGGTGAAAGAAACGCCGTATCTCTTCTTTTTTTGCATGGAGCAGTGCCCTGGTGGATAATGATGATGCTTCCTGGAAATTGCCTTTATTAAGGTGAGCAAATGCCCTGATAAGCAAAACCCGGGAATGATAATTCCACTGTTCACGACTCGTTGTTTTCAGTAATTTAAGAGCGTGTTGAAAATCACCCGAGGTGGTAAGGAAGCCTATCAGGCTTGCCAGCAGATGTATGCGCAAATGGCTTTCAGCTTTACCCAATGCCTTCTTTGTCCAGAAGATCGCTTCTTTATAATATCCGAGCAAAGAATAAAAGCTGGCCAGTCCACCCATGAAGCTTTCTGGATTGGTAAGTTTGCGGATGATTGTTTTACATCTATTTGCACAGGTCAGTGCTTCAGGGATTTTTAGGAAACTCGCGTGCACGTGACCTTCAAATAGCAACAGCGCAAAACACAAACCCGGGTCTCTCAGACCCCTGGTTCTTGTTTTTAGTATTGTTACGAGTTCGTTGAGCTTTTCTGGCTGTCCCAGCCACATCAAGGCATACCCCTCATCAATGCCTGCTCGAATTGATGAATAGAACATATTTTGCTTTTCGAGATCTGTCCGTAGATCTTTTGCCTTTTTTCTGTACTGAGAAAGAGGGATTGAACCGAATTCACCTGTTAAACGATCTAATTTTCTGCGTACTGAAAGCATTTTTTCGGGGATATGTTTTAGTATTGCTGTATCCAGAAAAACCGGCATAGAATTTGCCAATGCAGCCGCTTGTTTTATGCGTCCTTTTTCGATTAGATGTTTGATATGTAGGATCAGCGGTGTTTTGTAGGCAGGAGCGTACATATACTCCCGGTATGAGACCGAAAAGTTTTTCTTTCTGAATCCGGTTAGCCCAAACCGTTGCCAGATGCTCCAAATGCATTTTGGAGAAATCTTATATCCCTGTTTTGTCAATACTCTGTGTGCTCGTTCGATTGTAAGGCATGGGGTTTTCTCTTTTAGCGCGACTATCTTTTCCTCGAGCGACTGCGGTTTTCTGCGCCAGTGTCTTGCCGACACGCTATCGAGTATCAGATGATCGATCCCGGTTTCTTTGTATTTTCTAACCCAGCGCCACAGAGTATTGTAATGCACCTTATACTCGGCGGCAGTTTTTTTTAGGGAATTTCCTTTAAAGTAGGTTTTTACGGCTTCAATCCGTGTTTTGTTAGTTAATTTCATCTTTCACTATTTTATGGAAATATTATATACGTACTATAACTTTTTGTCAATAGAGAGATGGAAAGGCGTTATAATACACCAGTTCTGCGATTACCAGCTTTCACCATACTACTTTCGCACACACCGTTGAATATAATCTATTCAGAGGAGGTTCTATGATTACTTGTTTAATGTTATTCTTTTTAGGCATCACCTTACGTGATGGCACGCCGCAAGGCGCTATTGATCCACGATCTTTTTCACCGGACAATGTTTCAGAAATGATTTATCCGCGCTATGGAGATAATGTCATGTGTAATAGTTTCCGTGGTAGCTTTGGCGATGAATTCATGGTCGGAATGGAAAACAATGTAATAAATGCCATGGGTTATCAAATTCACCCGGCAATTGCTTTTGATGGTACGAATTACATGGCAATCTGGGTTGACGAGCGGGAAATATGGTCCAGGCCGATGTGGAGTAGCAATTATGTGACCAGTGTCGTTGGCGCTCGAATTAGACCTGATGGTGTTATAATTGATACCATTGGTTTCCAGATCTATCGTGATATCATTAATGGACCGGATAATGTGGCGATTGCGTATGGTAGTGGAATATATCTTGTGGTATGGTCTGAATATGGGCCGGAAGTCGCATATGATATTTGGGCTGCCCGGGTAGATCCACAGGGTCAGGTTCTTGATCCAGATGGTATTCTAATATGTAATGCAACAGGTTCCCAGGATATACCCAAGGTGGGTTTTGGAGATTCGCTTTTTCTCGTAACCTGGGCAGACGGCCGGAACGATAGTGCACAGATACGAGCTACACGGGTCAACGCGCAGGGGACGGTTTTAGACCCGGACGGGTTTCAGGTTGCGCCCCAAGCATATTGCGAATCGCCCGTGTGTTTTGACGGAACAAACTGGCTTGTCGTTTGGGAAGACGTGCGCGTTGGGGGGGCAAAGAGTATTTTTGGTGCGAGGATTTCCCAGCACGGAGTTGTACTTGATCCAGCTGGCATCAATATCTCAAACTCAAACATGACATGTCGCTTTCCCGAGATCTCGTATGACGGCACAAATTACATCGCTGTCTGGCAGGATGAACGGACCGGAGGAAAAGATATATGGGGCACGCGCGTGAATACTGATGGCGTACCACTTGATACAACGGGTATTCATATCTCCTCAGGCGTTGATGACGAGTGGCGACCAGATGTAGATTTCGATGGCACAAACTGGTATGTTACATGGCATGATTTGCGCAATGGTGATGCTGATCTCTACGGCACGCGCGTAACCACTTCAGGTACTGTATTAGATCCATCAGGAAATGCAATATTTGTTGCGAGTGGATATCAGGGCTGTACTGACATATGTTATGGCGCAGGTAATTATTTTATCGCCTGGCACGAGGTTAACGGGTGGATGGTTGAAGTATACGGTGCACGCATGCAGCCTTCAGGAACAGTTTTAGACCCGCAGGGGATAATTGTGTCGGGATCATCACAGCATCAGGCCTGGTCGCAAGCAGCCTTTGATGGCACGAATTATCTTGTTGTATGGATGGACTACCGGGGTGGATCGACAGATTATGATATATGCGGCACGCGCGTGACACCCGATGGTACAATTCTGGATCCCGGTGGTATTTTAATCGCGTCGTCAAGCGAAGGTGAATACAGACCTGCTATTGCCTTTAATGGCACCGATTACCTTGTCGTGTATGAACGCTGGGTTAATGATTGGTTGGATATCTACGGCACGAGGGTAAGTCCGGATGGCACAGTCCTTGATCCGGGCGGTGTGCGAATTTCAAGGCAGGGTATGGATGAATATAGCCCTGCCGTTGCTTCTGACGGTGATGGATGGTTCGTGTTGTGGGAATTTTACGGTACAGGCAGCGATCCAACACTGTACGGAGCACGGGTGAATGCCGGCGGCGTGCTGATCGATACAACGAATATTACAGTCTGCAACGCTCCTGGATGGCAGTGGGTGCCAGCTGTTACTTTTAACGGCACTAATTATTTTGCCGCATGGAGTGACAATCGTAATGGTATTGCCGAGATCTATGGCGGAAGGATATCAACCAGCGGCACTGTGCTCGATCCTAACGGTTTTTTGATTGCCGGAGGCGGCACTTACAAACGTTATCCGTCAGTTGCATTCGATGGGGTCAACCACCTCGTGACCTGGGAATCACAGCCCATGATGGGACAATCCGATATCTATGCTTCGAGAATAGACACTGCAGGGAACGTGCTCGATCTTATTCAATTATCATTTGACGGTTATGATCAATTCAGTCCAACTGTATGCTATGACGGAGATGATTTCATTGTCGCATGGCACCGTGAGTACAATTATCCTTACCGTGTATCTTCATTGATAGAGGGTGCGCACATTACCTCTGCAGGTGCGATATTGGATACATTTATGGTTTCACAGATTCCTGGTCGTGTTCAAATTCTTGCAAATCTATGTTCTGGTCCCACGGATCAAATTCTTATTACTTATAATGCTTTTTGCGCTGGACCATATATGGCCATGCGCATTGTTGGACGTTTTTTGGAGCCACCTGTTTCGGTTGCCGAACAGGATGATATAAGTACGATATCCACCAATTTAATTCCCACGCCCAATCCCTTTATCGGTTTTACAACATTGAGCAACCATGCACAAAAATTAATTGACGTATACGATATCCAGGGGCGGCTCGTAGTTACTGAACAGGGTGCTCGAATCGGTAAGGGATTAGCTGCAGGTGTGTATTTCCTCAAACTGAGAGAAGAAAACAGTAAGCCTTTGCAGGTGATAAAGGTAAGATAGATCAAAGCGTAGAGCGTTTTGTAATTGCAAGTTGCAGATTTAAGATTGAAAAAGCGTAGGAATGGAAAAAGTGTAGGGCGTAGGGCGAAAAAATAAATACTAAAGAAACCAAATAGACCAGAAAGTACAAAAAGTTGGGACACTGGACTTGAACATTCTTAAGAATAATTTTGCTCCCTTGCGAAGTGCCGATTTAATATTATTTATAATCGATTTTGATTTAAAACACAAAATCCTGAATCCGCGGAAAAATTGTCATAATGTCATGTTGAGAATACCGAGTCTATCGAGATGTTGAAAATATCGAATGTAATGAGATGTCGAAGATACCGAGTCTATCGAGATGCACCGTCCCTCATTGTCTTTTTATGTACTCAATAATCTTATTGACAATGCCCCCGGATTCTTTTATATTTATTGAAGCGACATGAAACAAGACTATCACACGCCAGGACTTGATATTGAGAAGATTGTTGATAATGCTACTAAGGCAGCAAGAGCCTTTCGTAACTACAGCCAGGAACAAACCGATAAAATAGCTGAGGCCGTTTTTAGAGCCGGATTTAATAACCGTATTAACCTGGCTAAGCTTACCTATAAAGAAACTAAATTGGGCAAGTGGGAAGATAAGGTTTTTAAGAATGTTATCGCCACGTTGTATGTTTATATGGATATCAAAAATGTCAAGACTGTAGGTGTGATCGCTGAGGATAAGGAGCAGGAGATCGTGGAGGTTGCAGAACCGGTCGGTCCTATTTTTGCCGTCACCCCGATTACCAACCCGAGTTCAACGGTTCTATTCAAGATTCTGATTTCCATGAAATCGAGAAACCCCATCATCATCCGCCCGCATGGTTCAGCTAAAAGATGCTCAGTCGAGGCAGCTCGTATTGCCTACGAGGCAGCGCTTAAGGCCGGTGCTCCAGAAGATTGCATTCAATGGATAAAAACCTCATCAAGAGATGAGGTTAGGATGCTGATGTCACACAATAAGATATCCCTGATTCTAGCTACTGGTTCGGTAGAGCTTGTGCGTGCCGCGCATAAATCAGGTAATCCTGCGATAGGTATTGGCCCGGGTAATGTGCCGGTGTATATCGGAAGATCAGCGGATATTCCCTTTGCTATTGAACAGATTCTTGCTTCTAAAACTTTTGATCATGGAACTGTTTGTGCCAGCGAACAAGCAATCGTTGCTAATCGTTATAATGTCGATAAGGTAATCCGTGAATTCAAAAAGAAGAAGGCTTATTTCTTATCCAAAGATGAAATCAAACTTCTTGAGCCGATAGCATTCAATAAGACTGACAAGGTAATGAGGGTTGAAGTCATCGGTCAGCCAGCAGCCTTGATCGCAGAAATGGCCGGTATCAAGGTTCCACCTGACACGACTGTTCTGATCGCGCCCCTGGAGGAAGTCGGACTCCAATCGCCGCTTTCAATGGAAATTCTGGCTCCTATTTTGGCTTTTTATACGGCAGATGATTTTGAATCTGCTATTGAGCTCTGTCGTCAGATCAACCAACATGGTGGTTTGGGTCATACAGCAAGTATTTTCTCGAAGCGCGAGGAAAAAATCGAGTATTTCGCATCGGTTATGAACGCCGGGCGAATTCTCGTGAATACACCTGCCTCACAGGGCGCAATGGGAGGTACATACAATAAGCTCCAGCCTTCTCTAATGCTTGCTTGTGGTACAAGTGGGAAGAATATCACTACGGACAATATTTCTGTTCAGCATTTGCTGAATATTCGCCGAATTGCTAGACGCAAAGTAGGTTCCTATATTAATGATAATTCTATTCATAAATATCTCGACGAAAACCTTGATGTAGAAAAAATCGAAGATTTGCACAATTGATCCCATCACCAGCTCGGCTGCCAGAGATAGAAAGAGCCAGTGATGATTATCTTTTCATTTCTTTGTGATTTACTCTTCAAATATTCAATAGCATGAGCAACCGATGCAGCGATGGTTATATTTTTTTGATATCTTCTTGCGTGGCTGTAGATATCAGTTTGTATCATTGCGCGCGGGTTGTCAGTTTTTACCAATACCACCTCTTTTGCTTTCGGAAAAATTTTTCTCAAAGCATAAGTGATATCTTTACCGCGGCTGCAGCCAAAAATCAAAGAGAAATTACGGATTTTGAAAGTTTTGATATTCTCCTGCAAAGCCTCAAACGAATCGCGGTTATGTGCGCAGTCAAATATCACGAGTGGCTTGTTCGAGATGACTTCAAACCTACCGCGTAGCTTGGTTTGCCGGATACCTTTTTGTATTGCTTGTACTGGAATTTCAAAACCCATAGTTATTAATTCATTGATCACTGATAGGGCAAGAAGGAGGTTCTGAACCTGATGGATGCCAGGTAAAGGGAGGAAGGCGTTGAACCTTCCGATTTGACCGGCTATTCTCAGGTGGCTGCCTTTGATTGTTTGTTTTACTATTCTAATATTGTGCTGATCCTCGGCAAAGGTGATCTTATTGCGTTGTTTTTTGGCTACTCTTTTTATTACTTGTTCTACACTCGATCGCTGGTGAATGGTAATCAATTGACTATACTCTTGTCGAGTGGATATTGGGATAACTTTTCCCCCTCTTTTATCCTTCCCCACTTGTGGGCGAGGGAAGGGTGGGGGTTTGATAATTCCTGCTTTTTCTATGGCGATCTGGGATAATTTATTACCTAATAGATTTGTATGGTCATAGCCGATTTTTGTAATTACTGATATTATTGGGTTTGTAACATTTGTGGCATCGAGACGACCACCCAACCCAACCTCAAAGATTGCAAAATCGGTTTTCTCGCGCACAAAGTGCAAAAAGGCGATCGCAGTGAGCGTTTCAAAAAAGGTCCTTGCTCCGTGAAATTCCTGGTTCTTGATAGGTTTCGCCCCAGATAATTTTCTATATTTCACAGGGCTTGCCCCTTTTTCCCTTTTCGTCAGAGTCTTTATTTTCTTTATATAGTACGCAAGGTCTTTGTTTTTTATTAGTGAGTTGTTTATCTTTATGCGTTCATTGATCCGGCTAAGGTGGGGTGACGTGAAAAGGCCCACTGACTTGCCGCTCTGCACCAGGCAAGAAGCGATTATTGCGGCGCTCGCTCCTTTGCCTTTGGTTCCACCTATATGTATGACATTATGGAGTTTGTGCTGTGGGGCATCGAGCCGGGCAAGGAACTGCTTGAACTTCGTCAGGTCGTAATTGTACGTCGGCTGCTTTTCGTAGTCAACGAGTGACTTAAGGAAGTCCTCAGGATTCACCTTGTCCAAGAGGTTTTAGTTTCATCGCAATATCAATAGCCGGAGCTGAATGGGTGAGTGCACCGACTGAGATAATATCCACACCGCAGTTCTTATAAGCCGCGATGTTGATAAGCGTAATCCCGCCACTTACTTCGATCTCTGTAGTTCCTTCTGAGGCGCGCACAATTTCAACGGCTCTGCTTAATTGATCAGGGGTCATATTATCGAGCATGATCCGGTTGACCTTAACTGCCAGGGCTTCGTCTAATTCTTCAAAGGTCTTAACCTCGACTTCCACAAATGCTCTTTTTCTTTTCTTGCGTACGGCGCTCACTGCCTTAGTTATGCTGCCGGCGATCTCTATGTGGTTATCCTTTATCAATATCATATCATACAGGCCAAATCGGTGGTTATGACCACCGCCGGTACGAACGGCGTATTTCTCCATTATTCTCAAGCCGGGTAAGGTTTTTCTCGTATCGAAAATTTTCAATCGTCCCTCAGTAGCATTCACGAAATTCTTGGTGAGCGTGGCAATACCGCTGAGGTGTTGTAAGAAGTTTAGAGCAGTCCGTTCACCTTTCAGGCATGAGGTTGCCGGACCAATGAGCGTAGCAATAGTCATGCCGGATGAAAAGCTGGTACCTTCAGACATTTTGCATTGGAAATCAATACGTTCGTCAAGTACTGCAAAAACCATTTGGGCGATTGTGGCACCGCATAAAATGCCATCTTGCTTTGGGAATATTATACCTAGCGCTTGTTGTTGCTCATCGACTATCTGGTCAGTTGTGATGTCACCCCGACCGATATCCTCTTTGAGCGCATCCTTGACGATCTTTAAGAATTGCCTTTTCTCTTTATTGCTTTGAACCGACTTCTTTTTGATATTTCCTCCCTTCTTTGTTTTCCAGGCGTTGCTTTATTAGTTTTATCCGGTCCCTTATTTCTGCGGCTCGTTCAAATTCCATCAAGGAGACTGCCTCTTTCATCTCATTGTATAGCTTTGCCAGTTCTTCAACCTTTATTTCCTCTTTGCTGCTTGTGGTTATGTAATCAGCAACCGAGGTTGCTTTTATTATTTCCTCCTCAGTTTTAACAATAGACCGCGGTGTGATATTGTGTTTTTTATTATAAACAAGTTGCTTGTTGCGTCTTCTTGTCATTTCTGCGATCGCTCTTTTCATTGAATCTGTATTTTCGTCAGCATACATAATGACTTCGCTGTAGACATTGCGCGCGGCACGACCAGCCGTTTGAATTAATGAGCGCTCACTTCTTAAAAACCCTTCGCGGTCAGCGTCGAGGATCGCCACCAATGCAACTTCAGGTAGGTCAAGACCCTCCCTTAGAAGGTTGATACCGATGAGCACGTCAAATTCGCCCAACCTCAATTCCCTTAGGATCTTTATTCTCTGAATAGCATTTATTTCCGAGTGTATATACCTTACCCGTATGCCGATTTCATTGAGATATTGCGCAAGGTCTTCAGACATTCTTTTTGTTAAGGTTGTAACCAATACCCGTTCTTTTTGCTGTACTCTTTTTTGTATCTCCTCAATTAAATCATCGACCTGATTTTTTGCTGGTTTTACTGTGACCTTGGGATCAACAATGCCGGTGGGACGGACGATTTGTTCGATCACACGGTTCCCTGATTTTTCAATCTCCCATTGGCCTGGTGTTGCTGATATGCATATTGCCCGGTTGATCAATTGTTCAATTTCATCAAACTTCAAAGGTCTGTTTTCGAGTGCCGAAGGTAATCTGAAGCCGTGCTCAACGAGCATTGTTTTACGTGCACGGTCACCTTCGTACATAGCGTGCAGCTGGGGCAGTGTTACATGAGATTCGTCGATGACCATTATGTAATCATCGGCAAAGTAGTCAATCAGGCAATATGGTCGCTCGCCGGGCTTACGACCGGAGAGATGCATGGAGTAGTTTTCAATGCCCGAGCAATAACCTAATTCAAGAAGCATCTCGATATCAAATTTTGTGCGTTGTGCCAAGCGTTGGGCTTCGAGGAGCTTGCCCCTTGTTTCGAAATACTTAAGCCGGTCAGCCAATTCATCCCTTATTACCTCAACCGTTTCTTCGATCTTAGATTGTGTAGTAATAAAATGCTTTGCTGGGAAGATCGTGATATGATCGAGGTCCTCCACGGTATGTCCGGAGATCGGGTTAAATAATTGGATTCTTTCAATGGTATCGCCGAATAATTCTACGCGGATGCCATATTTTTCGTCGGCTGGATGGATGTCGACCGTGTCACCGCGTGCACGGAATGTGCCGCGTGCGAATTCAAGGTCATTCCTCGCATACTGAATGGCAACGAGTGATTGGAGTAAGGTATCCCGATCTCGCGTGTCACCCTTGTTTAAGTAAACAACAAGGTTTTGCATTTCTTCAGGAGACCCTATATTGAAAATGCAGGATACCGAGGCAACGATTATCACATCACGGCGGGTGAGTAGTGCTGCAGTTGCCCGCAGTCTGAGTCTTTCTATCTCTTCATTTATTGATGCATCTTTCTCAATATATAGATCGGTTTCTGGGAGATATGCTTCAGGCTGGTAGTAATCGTAATACGAAATGAAGTATTCAACGGCATTTTCTGGAAAGAACTGTTTGAACTCACCGAATAGCTGTGCGGCAAGTGTCTTATTGTGGGAAATGATGAGGGTCGGTTTCTGAACGTGTTCGATAACATTGGCCATTGTGAAGGTCTTCCCCGAGCCAGTGACGCCCAACAGGGTTTGGAACCGTTTATTCGTTTCAATACCTTTAACTATGTTCTCTATCGCCTTAGGTTGATCACCTCTGGGGGTGAAAGGGGCGTGTAGTCTAAAGTTCACGTTTCAGTATTCGATATGATTTAGCGTCAATAGAGAGCTTAAGACTCTGTGAGAAGGCAGTGAGTTGCTCGCCACTCGACAGGTCAGTGTAAGTGCCGTCCCATGCCGGCAGGGAAACAAATGATTGTTTATTTCCTGAATTGAGGACGATGATAAGACCACCTCGGTCGTATGCATAGACTTTTGTGATGTCATTGACATACAGAGTGAAAAATTTGTTGCCCGATATTATTGGATTTGATTTACGAATTCGGATGAGCTTTTTTATTTCTGCAAGGAACATACGGTTCTGGTCCACAATATTCCATGGAAAACTGCCTAGATTGAGCGATGAATAATCAGACATCGCTATTTCTTCGCCGTACAAAATAACTGGTGATCCTACACAAGTGAACATAAATGCATAGAGATTTTTCATAAGTTCTATATCAGGCACAACTCGCATATCATGGTTTGAGAGACTGATTAAGTTTACACTATTACTCTGGGAAGGGCTGAAAAGGAGTATCTGGTGGAGTTTTCTGTCGAATTCACTAGTAGGTATGATTTGTTTCACAAAGTATTTGACAATCAAGTCGGTTAGCGTTTTGTTCGAACTGCCATCAAAGGCGTCACCATTAAGAAGACGTATGTCACTACCCAGGAGTAGCAGATCTGGATATCTGGTTTTCAAATGCGTACGCAAGGTCCGTATGAAGCTTGCACTAAGATGCTCATCTTCACCGATATAAAAACCATCGAGGCCAAAGCGCTTCCAGTATCCCAAATACCCGATCAGATAATTCATGACCTGGGGGTTGTTCAGATTGAGTTTTGGAAAACGGTAGTCAGCGCGCCAACACTCGTAGTTAGGCGGTGATTTTTTTATGGATGGTGCATTGATCACGTACCAATCAAGGTATTTTGAAGCTGCGCCATTTTTTTCAATGTCTGCAAAAGTCGGAAAATCAACCCCGGTGTGGCTGAAGGGGACCGCTAGGACAATCTTCATGTTTTTTGCATGCACCTGTTCGATGAGCTTCTTTAGATCGAGAGTGTCCCCGAAACAGGAATCGATCGTTGCAAAATCACTTGCATTGAATTTGTGATTTGATGATGCTGAAAAAATCGGCTGCAGCAAGATGATATCTGCAGTAAGTGAATCAATATAGGCTAGCTTGTTAAAGATACCTTTGAGGTCGCCACCGAAAGACTCCCAGTTTTTCGGCGTTTTACCCCAAGACCTTTTTTTCTTGGGGTCATTATTACTATCTGCATTATGAAAACCATCAGTAAAAATCGAATAGTATACTTTTCCGACCGCCCATGGTGGAGGCACGAATAACGGTACGTTAGATGTAAATTCTCCTGTTTCCGGCAACAGCAGAGAATCCTCGCCGTGTTTGATGAGAAAATGGTAGGTTGCCGTGGTGTCAAATGCATTCAGAGTTGCTGCGAGATAGTTGTAGTTTGCATCGCGATATACTGATTTCATTAGATAGCGTGTGTTATCCATAACAAGCAAGACTTCAGTAGTCGCATCCCGTTTTACTTTCAGTTTTACTTGACCAGCCGAAGGGTTAACATAGAAGATACTGTTTGCGTTATGCATCATATCGTTTGGACTAAGTGCATTGCTCAACTGAAGCAAGAATAGCAAAGAAGTTATAGTAAACCCCCTCATATAAAATACTACCTAATTTAGATATATTGTCAAGTCACGAATGCATCTTTGTATAAGACTTAAGTAGAGATTCAAGAAAATTACAACGAAAAAGTGATAAATGTTCTTTCTGAGCCCTTAAGTATTTTCCTTGACAATTCACAATAGTTTTATATAATTTAACAATGGAGGACAAAGCGTTAAAAGGGAACGTGATGTCCAACGCTTTTGCCACGCCCGGTGAGATCGTTGCCCAACTCGATAAATATGTCATTGGCCAGTCGGAAGCAAAAAAGGCTGTTGCTATAGCTCTACGTAACCGTTGGCGACGGCAGAGGGTTACTGATAAGATCAAGGATGATATATATCCAAACAACATAATCTTAATCGGCCCTACTGGCGTTGGAAAGACCGAAATCGCACGTCGTTTAGCCAGTATAGCCCGTGCTCCATTTATCAAAGTTGAGGCATCTCGGTTTACTGAAATCGGCTACGTAGGTAAGGATGTTGAATCAATGATCCGCGACCTCGTCGAGATTTCTGTAAATATGGTACGCCACGAAAAGACGAAATTGGTGCAGGAAAGAGCGCGTCAGTTTGCGGAGGAACGTATACTCGATATTCTCCTTCCAGTTCCCCAGACCATCAAGCAAAGTGAATCGGTTACAGATGAAGTAACCATAGTACCGAGCTCCACGCGCGAGAAAATGAGGGATTTGTTGGGTGCGGGGAAATTCGATGATCGGATAATCGAATTGGAGATCTTCCGTCAGCAGATGCCTTTTGTTGAGATATTTAGCCAGGCTGGCATCGGTGATCTCAGTGGAGTCCTGGAAGAAGCTTTCGGCAAGAACTTACCCAAGAAGAAAAAAAAGAGGAAGATGCCAGTTAAGGAAGCACTCAAGTATATTCAGAACGAAGAAGCTGATAAGCTCGTTGATATGGACGAAGTGATCAATGAGGCGCGTCAGCGTACTGAAAATTCGGGGATTGTTTTTATTGACGAAATTGACAAGATAACCGGAGGTACTGTCACACACGGCCCTGATGTATCCAGAGAAGGCGTACAGCGGGATCTCTTGCCGGTTGTTGAGGGTTCTAATGTTATGACTAAACACGGTATGATAAAGACAAACCATATCTTATTTATTGCTGCGGGTGCTTTTCATAATAGGAAACCGTCAGACCTAATCCCCGAGATGCAAGGTCGATTTCCAATCCGCGTAGAGCTTTCAGCATTAACAACCGAGGATTTCCAAAGAATACTTGTCGAGCCGGAGAATTCATTGATCAAACAATACAGTCTATTATTGGCGACTGAGGGCATTAACCTCGAATTTACAGACAGTGCTATCAAAAAGATTGCCTTGATAGCATCAGAGGTTAATACATCGACTGAGAATATCGGCGCCCGCCGTTTGCATACGGTAATGACGAAAATCCTTGAAGAGTTACTTTTCAAAGCGCCAAACATTAGCGAGAAGCAAATAAAGATAACCGATGAGTATGTAGATACAAAATTGAAGGATATTGTGAGCGATGTTGATATGTCGCGATATATACTATAAGAGAGGGTATGAGATGGCGAAAAAAAGAGCATGAAAAGCGCTGATTACACGGAATTTATTGGTTCAGCGATTCCTGTGTTCGCTCTGTTGTTGTTGTGTATTTTAGCATGAAATTCAAAAAAGTGATTCTTGTTTTAACTGACCCTAGTGACCAGCATATTGATGAGTCAGCAATTCAACTGTGCAAGAGATTTAAGAGCAAGCTTTTTGTGCTATTTATTATTGAGACCAGTAGGATATCTAGGCTTGCGCGTTTGACTCATAAGAAAAGCGAAACATTGCGCAAAAAGATTGAAGATGAAGGATGGCAGTCACTCTACTTGATCGAAGATGCAGCGGATAAAACGGGTGTTTCGACCTCACTCCATCTCGAGAACGGTATTGCGACGACCATTGTGAATAAATATATCGATGCATACAGCATCGATGCTTTGTTAGTGAAACGAAAGGATGAGACCAGAAAGCTGTTTGTTTCATCAACGGTTCCAGTAATAGGACTTTGATCATAGTAATCGTAGAGCGGTTTGCGGTTTCGAGAGGCGATACGGTTGCGTATGTGGGTTTTGTCAAACGATAGACGACTTTCAATGACGAATCGCTTTTCGCAACCGATAAACGCCAAACGAAACCTAATATATTTGAACATTTAGGTATTTAGATGTTTAGGCATTTAGGTGTTTGTACTTACAAGGGGGTGTAATGGTTTTGAAAATATCAGAGGTCCTTAAGCCTGAAGCGATTATCATGAAGATAAAATCCAGAGAGAAGATCGCGGTGCTGAAGGAACTAGTTAGTCATATGGTTGCTAATAAATTCGTCGAAGATGGTGAGAAGTTTCAGAAAGCCCTGGCTAAGCGCGAGAACCTTGAATCTACAGGCATTGGGGATGGTATTGCTATACCGCATGCGCGTACTGATGCGGTCAAGAATCTCGTCCTCGCCTTTGCGCGATCTGAAGAAGGCGTAGAGTTTTCGTCAATTGACGGCAAGCCGTCCCATCTCATTTTTCTCATTGCTTCGCCAGTCGACAAGAAAAGCGAGTATATTATGGCTTTGGCTAAACTTTCCAGGTTATTGCGCAAGCAGGAGGTACGCCGACTTTTAAAAGATGCCGACAGCCCGGATGAAATACTAAGTATTATAAAGAAAAACGAAGAATGAAAGAACGTAGGGCGTAGAGTGTATAGCGTAGGGCGAAAAACAACCCCGTGGAATATGCTTCGTATTTCACAGCATAAATATTGTGTAAGGCGTTTATTAACAAGGTGCATAATATTCCTAATCCCTATATTCATTTTTGCAGATAAAATCTTTATTCCTATGGAGATCGGTCAAATTGATCATCTTAAAGCATACGGCATTGCATTTCGCGCTCTGGAAATGGGGATAAATGTTGAATGGCTGTTAAACTACCAAGGCGGTTCTTTTCTCATGGATTATGAGCCCAGGCTTGAAAAAGACTGCGCCTTGAACAATGTGGTGTGGCAAGTCATTTCACCTGGGAACATACTCGAGATCTACCAGACGATAGAGGAAAACAATATGGATGTTATCCTTCTTGAAAAAGCACCAAGAATCGCTGTTTATATCCCGGACAATTTTGAACCTTGGGATGATGCTGTGACACTCGCTTTAGAGTATGCAGATATCCCATATGAACAGGTATGGGACGAAGATGTGCTGCGTGGTAAGCTCATGCAATATGACTGGCTCCATCTCCACCACGAAGATTTCACTGGTCAGTACGGTAAATTCTACGGCAGCTATGCAAATACTGATTGGTACAAAGAACAAGTTAGGATAAATGAAGAGCTGGCAAAGAAACTCGGTTTTACAAAAGTTTCCAAAATGAAACTTGCCGTTGCATTGGCCATAAAAGATTATATTGAAAAGGGTGGTTTCATGTTTTCGATGTGCTCGGCTTGTGATACATACGATATAGCTTTGGCCGCGCAGGATATCGATATCTGCCACGATGTCTATGACCACGACCCTTTTGACGCCGCGGCAAACAGCAAGTTGGATTTTTCTCAATGTCTGGCTTTTGAAAACTTTGAGTTGATCCTCAGCCCGTTTATCTATGAACATTCCACGATTGATGTGACCAACGAAGCTCACGGACGCGGTCCCAAAACATACATCTCGTTGTTTGATTTCTCCGCAAAATTCGATCCAGTACCATGCATGCTCGTTCAAAATCACACGGCATTGGTCAAGGAGTTCCTCGGGCAATGTTCAGGATTTAGAAAGAGTACGATTATGACTTCGGTATTGATTTTGGCCGAGGTAAGTGGGACTGACGAGGTGAAATACCTGCACGGCAACTATGGTAAAGGTACCTTTACATACCTTGCCGGTCATGATCCAGAAGATTATCAGCATTTTGTTAATGATCCGCCAACTGATTTGAGAAAACACAGCAATTCACCCGGTTACCGATTGATCCTAAACAATATTCTGTTCCCGGCAGCGAGGAAAAAGGAGCAGAAAACATAGCTGTTGCGAAGTTTCTAATTGCGATTGGTGAAATAAGGGAAGAGACTATTGTCACTTTCGATAGTCTCGGTGCGTCTGAGTTAGACCTCAAGATGAAATCGGTTGAGAGATTCGGTTCGATTGGCGCACGTATCGAACTTAATAGTTCAGCAATAGGCATTACCGCGAATTTTAAAGTCGCTTTTAAAGCTCATTTGAAATGCGTCCGTTGTTTGAACAGCTTTACCAAAGACTTCCAAACCAGCTTATATCTGGTCTATATCCAGGGTAAAGACCCAAATAAAGACGCTGAGAAAGTGGATTTGAAGTTCTCTGAGGTCGAGCGAGTATACCTTTCAGGTAATAGCATTGACCTCAGTGTTGGGATAAAGGAAGCTATTGTGCTTTCAATACCAATCACTTTGCTTTGCCATGAGGGATGTCGCGGATTGTGTCCGGTTTGCGGGATCAATAGAAACACAAAGAAATGCAAATGCAAAGTTGAAGGCGTCGGTTTTTTTACACCGGTATTGGTAAAAAAGAAAACCGGCAAAAGAAGGAGTAAGAGAAAATGATATTGTTCTTGATCATCTATTCCTTATCCATAGACAGTTTTTTAAATCGACCTGAACTGAAGACCGCACAGTACGGAGTCTATGTTTTGAATTTGAGTAATGATAGCCTGGTTTATGCACGCAATAGCCAGAAGCTTCTTATACCGGCTTCTAATATGAAGTTGGTTACCACCGGTGCTAGTATGTGTTATCTGGGTACAACGTACCGTTACGTAACGCGTCTTGCCTTGCGTGGAACAGTGAAAAATAACCGTTTGGTCGGTGACATTATTGTTCTTGGCGGTGGTGACCCAACATTCAGTCTTGCTGATATGGAGCGCTTTGTGGCAAAGATCAAAGGACACGGAATCCAAGAGGTGACCGGCAATATCGTGGTCAATGAGAGTTATTTTAACGATATGAGTCTTCACGGCAATACATTCACGAGTGAACGGTTGCCCACGGGCTGGGCGTGGCATTATCTTGATGCACGGTACGCCGCCGAGATTTCCGGATTGTCCATGAACAAAAACTACATAAGTGTTAGAATCAGATCAACCGAGCTCGGGGAATATGCCGAGGTTACCCTCGAACCCAGTACTAAATACGTGACATTGGTAAATAAGATGAAGACCAAGAAAGGTGAGGATAGTATCATTATCTATCGAAGACCAGAGGAAAATACTATCTACGTAGATGGTGGTATTGGTCAGGGGCATGAAAAAGACATCCCTGTTGCCGTGAAGGATCCGGCACTTTTCGTTGGCAGTTATTTCAAAGAAAGGTTAAATGCTGAGGGTATTAGTGTATACGGTGATATGGTGAAAGAGAATAATACACTACTCCATATGGCAATGAATCTTCATCCGTTGATATTTATCGACTCTGTGGTTTCGCCGCCTCTAAATGATATACTGAGCGAGACCAATACTGAGAGCGTGAATCTCTATGCCGAGATCTTGCTGAAAACACTTGGTGCTCAGTTTTATGGCAAGGGGACTTTTTACCACGGGATAAGGATGCTCAAAAGGTTCTTGAAGATATGTGGTGCTGATACGAATGCAGTTTCGCTCTGGGATGGTTCAGGTCTGTCACGCCATAACTTGATTTCACCTTACCATATCGCGCTTGTTTTACGCTATATGTACTTGTCTAAATACGCCAGCACATTCTATGAATTCTTGCCTCAAGTCGGCCAGGGCACGCTGGAAAACAGATTTAAGGATTTTGAAGGTGAGATGCACGCCAAAACTGGTTCCCTGCATGCGGTTTCCAGTCTTTCTGGTTATCTTAGAATCGATGAAACCTACTACTGTTTTTCAATGATTTTCAATAATTTCACCTGTTCCAGGAAAAAAATCAGGGATATTGAAGAAGGTATTATCATGAGCCTCCAGGAGCAGTTGAGTAAGTCCCCTGGGAAGCCCTTTGATGAATAGCGATCAGAGAAGCGCCTGATGCCTGTAAAAAAACGATTCTTTACGCGCAAATACCGTTTTATGAAACGGAAAAAACAATGGAAGCCGTTTCGTTTTGTCGGCGTGGGGGTTATTTTGATGATCGTAATAATCTTTTGTTTCTGCAAATTCATATTGGGGATAGATTTTGGTTTTTGATCTTCACTGCGATACGCCGCGTAATATTGCCAAAGGTAAATTCAATCACATTGAGCCAGAGAAATTGTACAAACAGAGTTATCTGGGAGCAGTTTTTGCTCACTTCATAGAACCCAAGATAAAGCACCCGTTTGTCGAGGCGGTTAAGATATTGTCCTCGACCATTGCCTATGTGGAGAAGAAAACGGCGATTCAGATTATCCGTTCTTATAAGAATTTAAACACCAAAAAGCTCAACCTCTTGCTTGGGGTTGAGGGTGGTCATATCTTTGATAATACATTCAAACAATTTGAAGCATTTTATGATACGGGAGTACGTATTTTCACATTGACATGGAATAACTCGAATAAACTCGCCCACTCTGCCTTAGAAGCAGATAACAAAGGACTGACTAAAAAGGGTAAGCAGTTTATCAAAGAGATAGCTAATTACGACATAATAATCGATCTCTCGCATGCTTCGACAAAGACAGTACTCGATGTCTGCGAGGTGTGCGATAATCAGGTAATTGCTTCACATTCATGCGTACGGGCGTTGAACAGCTTTTTTCTTAGAAACATTGCGGATGAGGCGATCAAGGCGGTAGTCAACAAGAATGGCCTTGTCGGCGTCAACTTTTCACAATACCACCTTGGTGGTCATTCAGTAGTCGATCATATAGATCATTTGACTGAAAACTTCGGTATTGATGCAGTTGCGATCGGCAGTGATTTTGACGGCATAAATGATGCAGTGATCAAGAGTCCAGCAGGTTTGAAGGATCTGGAAAAAGACCTTCTGGAAAAAGGCTACAAAAAATCTGATGTTGAAAAGATATTCTGCGGGAATTTTTTGCGCCTTTTTAAGAGGATGGAATAGCGAAACTTGTTTAGCGCAGGAAGTGGCGCAGAGCAAGCTCTGCTACTTCGGAAAGTGTATTAAGAGGATGGAATAGCGAAACTTGTTTCGCGCAGGAAGTGAATGGGTGATTGGAGTAGCGAAACTTGTTTCGCGCAGGAAGTGGCGCAGAGCAAGCTCTGCTACTCCGGAAAGTGTATTAAGAGGATGGAATAGCGAAACTTATTTCGCGCAGGAAGTGGCGCAGAGCAAGCTCTGCTACTCCGGTAATTATTTCATTCAGGATTTTGTATTTCGATATTTTTTTGATACTTGGAGCTTGGTACTTGGAATTTGCTAATGGTTATATCCGCTTGCATCTGCATTCATCTGTTTTCATCTATTTCTCCGAAGGAAAAAAT
>JAUWGT010000039.1 GCA_030606265.1 Candidatus Stahliibacteriota bacterium
AAAGACACAAGTATCCTTTTTCTCTATAGTGCCTTCTCAAATTTAATACACTATTATAATTGCGACTGGTGAGATGTCAAGGACTAAAGCTGAGGTTTACCCACATTTCATGTTCTCGGTAATAATTTAAGAGATACGGCACCCTTGTTTTCTCTTTTATCCTTCGAGTAACCCCGCACTTTTGCAAAAGTGCGGGGGCATCGAGAAGTACCTTAAATAATTACAAGGAAGTTCTCGACTACACTCGAACGGCAATAATCGTAATGAATTTCAAGGATGTGGGTAAACCTTAGCTAAAGAGGTTTATTTATGGCTGTGTTCTGAGGAGATTTGGGGGGATGATTTGACCCCATTTCCATTTGTTGGTTTTACGTGTTTTTTATCAAACGGTTAAGATATTACTCAGAACCCTAAATAGTTTAATCAAATACTGCCGAATGTATGTTGTCATTCCGCACTTGATGCGGAATCCAGGTTTCTGTATATTCTTTATTTTTCTGGATTCCCTGGTCGAGCCAGGGAATGACATAGGAAACCCCGTATCAGGCTACAGGGAAATATCAAATTAAAGTATTTAATGTTCTCCGTAATAATATTATTGACTTATTCTCAGTATAGCATAAAATCACTCCATGAGAGAAAAAGATATGCATCCATTAATTGATAGAGAAAAACAGAAGCGGGCGAAAAAATATCATAAAGACAATTTTAAAACCAGCGTTGTTACTTATATTATTTCAGGAATATTTATTGCAGCTCTATTGTGGTTTGATATTTCAAAAAATTTCGTTGTGTTCATAAATGCTATTACTAATGCACGATTTTTAATAATATTAGTATACTTTACTGTACTTTATATAATTTACAGTTTGATCACGATGCCGCTTGCGTATCTTGATGGTTTTGTGATTGAGCATAAATATGGCTTTTCAACACAGAATTTCAAGGCGTGGTTAAAAGACTGGATAAAATCTTTTTTTGTGAGTTTTATACTCGGCACAATTGTGTTTGAAATTATCTATCTGGTAACAAACATATCGCCAACACTCTGGTGGCTCTGGCTTTCCATAATAATGATCATATTCAGTGTCATTCTCGCCAATCTTTTTCCAATATTGATCCTGCCGCTTTTTTACAAAACTTCACCCATTGAAAATGAAGATTTAAGGAGCAAAATTGAGGATATTTGTGAGCAGACAGAGATTAATGTGCAAGGTATTTTTAGTATTAACTTGAGCAGTAAATCGACCAAAGCAAACGCCGCAGTTGTTGGCTTGGGTAATACGAAGAGGATTCTTATCGGCGATACTTTGGTTGTTGATTATACTGAAGGCGAAATCCTCTCCGTACTTGCACATGAAATTACGCACTATCGAGAACATCATGTATGGTGGTTAATTCTGTGGCAATCATGTACTACGATCGTGATGTTTTATGTATTTTATCTTATCTATCCGTATATCTATGGACTTGTGGGTTTTGGAAAAGTCTCTGATATTGCTGCATTTCCATTGTTTGGAGCAATCTTTGCAGTCCTCGCTTTTGTTATGAAACCTCTTGGTTCTGCGGTTTCAAGATATTATGAACGAAGAGCAGATAAAGGCGCGCTTAATCTAACCAAAGATCCAGAAAGTTTTATTAGCCTGATGGCAAAGTTTTGCAATAGACAACTTTCAATTGCCTATCCAAATCCATTTATAGAATGGTATAAATACTCCCATTCCTCACCAGATAACCGGATCAAATCCGCTGAAATCTGGCGAGCTAAACAATAATATCCACATATAGCCAGTACTGTTTCAAATTATCAATGTTCGATTTTGCAATTCTGTGGTAGGGACACGCCATGGCGTGTCCCTACTTAAAAGAAGGCAAGATATATTTCATCGTATCGAAATTTCAATAAATTGAAACTCCGACAGCCCTTTATCCTTCGGATAAAAAGCTGGACTCAGACCTGCCCGCTTCACTTTGGCAGGCGGGTAGGCGTAAGTCTAATACGACCCAGTTTCTTTGATAAAAGGGGCTGCCCGAAGGGAGATAGTGCACGAGCGAAGCGAGTACCTATCTGGTAAAGGATGAGATAATTGTATCGGTTCTAGACGAGGTTGAACTTCTCGTAAAGCGCATAAAAACGCACGAATATTAAGTTTTCTTGATCCTGCGATAAATGGCTGGACTTAGATAGATTTATTTTTCGTGCGAATCGAGAAGCTCTTTTTCTGTCAATGAATTCAGGACGCTATCGATTGGAAGTACTTTTGTCGATAATCTATAACTCATGCGGTTTTTATCATGGGTCGCAATTCTTAATACAATACTGTTTTTATGAGTTGAAACCTCTGCTACCTCTTGATGAATTGGTGGTTTTAATATGGGATGCATTTTCCCTGTTCTGCTGTCAACTATGTAGAGAGAGCCACCGATTGTTACAGTACCCCAAGTATAGCCTTCAATTACTAAAAGTAATGTATCATTCAACCATACTACGGTTTTGGGCGTATAGGATCTATTGGTTTGATAATGGGTTAATTTTTTGACTTCGCCAGTTTCTCTGTCTTTAATAAAAAGATTACCGACCACCTCCCACTTTAGTGGTGAAATGTAAGCACTGTAGCGATAATTCGGGCTTAATTTTATTTTTGACCGCAATTTAGGATCATCTTCAGCTTCTGGGAATTCTCGCACTGCTGATGGTGGATAATCTTTTGGTTTTGACTTTAATGTCCATTTAGTTTCAGGTGATTCAGAAAATGAATATTCTCGCGGTTTAGTGATTGTATGAAACTTCTCTTGTTTCTTTGTTTTATTAATTACAATTATAAAAGCCATTATTACTGTAACTAAAGCAACGCCTAAATATATTTTTAATTTAACTTTCATTATTCTTACCAAGTTTTTCAAGGATCCAGGCAAGCAGTCCTTTGGCAATGCCGGATCTTTTTGTATTTCGAGCTTGAGGGAATCTACTGCAGATTGCAAATCTGCAGCAGCTCAGATTAAAGGCAGCAAATAGAAATATGAGTATCAATAGCTTTTTACACATATTTAGTAAAAAGGTCACGTTTTGCTTATTAGCGCAGACCAAGGTCTGCTACTCCTTTTTTGAATTCTGGAACAGGTCTTGTAAGACCTGCCCCACATTTTTTTAAGCCTTTGCCTTAAATACAATTGTAGTAAATAATTCAATAAAGAAACCGTAGATAATGCCCATCACTACTGAACCGATGAGGATAAACATCTCTTTGCCCGGCACCATGAAACCGCCAAACCCCATAGGTATACTAAGAATTAGGCCCATTAATATGCCGTGAAGCCACCACTTGATTCTCAAAATGCTGATACCGATCGCAAAACCGATTAAACCACGGCTAAGTATCGTTGATACAATGATGGACCAGTGACAGCTCTCTCCGCCTGAGGCCATTAATCCCCAGCACACAAAACCTGAGGCAATGCCAAAGAGTACAGCAAGCCAGAATCTTTTTGGATTGAACATATGTCCTCCTTCGATAGTAAGGATATAGTTATGCCGGGTTTTGTCAAGGTATCAGATAATTGACTTAAGGCGATTTTTGAGTAGAATGAAACGAGGGGGAAATCCTTTAATAAGATCAAGGGCTAAACCTTTAGGAGAAGTTTAATATCATATAGACAAAGCGATCTCCTGAAACTTTTTATGATTTCATACGTATTATCTATAAAGGGGTTAAACAAGGAGCAGGAATGGATAAAATAATGAGTGTATTCACAGCACCATCCAAGGTTTTTACTGGTTTGAAAGAAAAACCAGAGTGGACAAAACCTTTTATCATCGTGTTAATTGTCATTGCGCTCAGCTCGGCATTTACAGTGATGCTGGCAAAAGACGCAATAATCACGAAGCAAGAAGAAGCATTTAAAGAAAGAGGTATGAGTGATGAGCAGATTGAACAGGCAAAGAAATTTATCCAAGGGCCTTTGCCAATAGTTTTTGGCGGTATTGGTGGCGCAATAGTTGTCGCGGTACTTTTATTGCTTTTTTCGTTGGTATTGAAGTTGCTTATTCCAGTATTTGGCGGAACGAGTGCTTTTAAGAGCGTTTTTTCAGTTGTTAGTTTTTCCGCATTGATAATGGTTCCTGCCGCAATACTTAAGCTAATGCTTGTTGCGATCACCAAATCTCCCTATGTAACAACCTCTCTTGCCTTACTTACTCCCACCATGGAAAAAACTTCATTTCTCTATCAGTTCCTGGCTGGTTTTGACTTCTTTATTATCTGGGAAATGATCCTTGTCGCGATTGGTATAAGTATTGTCAGCGGCGTCAAGAAACAAAACGCCTATATCCTTGTATTCCTCGTCTGGTTCGTATCGATTTTTGTTGGTATCGGTCTTGGTTCCTTGCGCGGGCCAGGCGGTTAGGCAGAGAAAACATGATAATTCTCCTACTTTTTGCCCAGATTGATTCATTATCAATGGATCAGGCTATTGATCAATTATTGGCACAAAGTCCAGCGTATTATGAGGCAGGTGTATCTTTGGAAAAATCGCGTATTTTGTTCTATCAGACTTTAAGCAGTCTTTTACCAACGATCTCATCCACGGCGCAATATACACGAACAGAGATCAACAATGATGAGACCAGTATGTATTCAGGTACACTAAACCTGAATCAGCCGCTTTTTGATCTGGATATAATAAGTTCAGTTTTTGTTAGTGGGCGACAGATAAAAGGCAGCAGGATTCTCTATAAGTCAGAGGTCGCTGGTTTGCTCTTGAAGCTCAAGACTGCTTATTATGGTTTGATAAATGCGCGCGAGCTGCTTAATTCCTCTGAGGTCACGATTGAACGAGCTGAGAAAAACCTTGAGCTGGTTAAGACAAAATATGAATTGGGTGCGGCATCTAAACTAGAAATGTTACAGGGTGAGGTTTTTTATCTGAGTGCATTGCAAGATAGGGCAAGGGCTAAAACCCTGGAAATTACTGCTCAAGAGGAGCTGAAACTGGTTATTGGTACGGATAATGATATCTATTTGACCGATACATTAATGCCGCCGGACAGCATTGAATTCCCGTCACTCGATTCGTTATTTATGATCCTGGAATCGGTCAACTACAATATCCAGATTGCCAAAGAAATGAGAAGTGCGGCAAAACTGAATTTAGTATCGTCATATCTCAAATTTCTACCTAGAGTTTCCTTTTTTTTCGGGTATACATACAGCTCTGACTCGCTGGTTTTTGATTTCCAACACGTAAGGGATAATGCAGCGAGAAACTACGGTATCAGCATGTCATTTCCGATTTTTGAGATCAAATCATTGATATTCAATCATCTCAATGCAAAGAAAGAATTCCAGCTCAAGGAATTAGAAAAAGAACGTGTACTGTTGGAAACAGAGAAATCCTTAAAGACGACCTACTTTACTTTACATGAGTCATATGACCGGCTCCAATTTGCCCACAAGGCTTTTGATGCGGCAAATGAAGCGTCGTCTATTGCCCGAGAGCAGTATGCACTTGGTCTCGTGTCTTTCTTGGAATTTCTAACTTCTGAAAAGGATCTTTATGAGGCTAAGATGTCCTACAAATCTTCATTGAGCGAGTTCTATATTCAAAGGGCAAGTCTGTCCTATTTATTGGGTGAATTATCATTCGATAAGGAGCGATAATGAAAAAGAAGATTTTAATAGCGATTGGTGCCATCATCATAATATCTATAGTCATAATATTGAACCTGAGCCAGCGCGAAGGTGGAAAAGATATCGAAGTTGAACTCGTTGCCAAGGGCGATATTGTTTCTAAGGTTGCAGCCTCAGGCGAACTACGGGCAAAATCCCAGGTAGATATTTCGGCTGAAACAATCGGTCGAATTCAGAAGATATATTTCCAGGAAGGAGATCATGTACAAAAAGGTAATTTACTAATTGCTTTGGATGATGTCAGGGCCAGGGCGAGTAAGAAGCTTGCCCAGGCGCAGTTAAAGCAGGCTGAGCAAGACTATGAGCGAGGTAAAAAGCTCTTTGAGAAGGAACTAATATCAAGAGAAAGTTATGAAAAAATAGCACTGAGTTATGAAATGGCAAAAGCGCAGTTTGAGCAAGCTTATGATACTTATAAGAAAACCAGAATCTATGCCCCTATTTCCGGGAAAATAATGAAGATCAATGTTGAAGAAGGTGAGACTGCGGTTATGGGCACGATGAACTATCAGGGTACGGTGCTTGTAACGATTGCAGATCTATCGCAGATGCTTGCCGTGGTTACGATCGATGAGACTGATGTTCCCACGGTTGAAGTCGGTCAGGCCGCAGAGATTATCGCCGATGCCTTGCCTGATTCAACCTATCCTGGGGTTGTTACCAAGGTTGGTTTGATGCCCATCACGAGCCAGTTAACGACTGAGCAAGCAACTGATTTTGAGGTTGAAATAGAACTGGATGTATTCTCACCATTTCTTAGACCGGGGATGAATGTTAAAACCGATATTATCACTGATGAGAAATTAGATGTTCTGACTATTCCAATTCAGGCATCAGGCAAACGCAAGATTGATGATAAGCTTAAAGAAACTGTCTTTGTTGTTCAGGATAACAAGGCAATACTCACTGAAATCAGCGTAGGGGTATCGAGCGATACAGAAATTGAGATTATCTCAGGTATTGAAGAAGGTGATACAGTGATCATTGGTCCGTATCGTGTCCTTTCAAAACTGAAAGATGGACAAGGGGTTAAATTTGAGATCAAAGATGAGGACGAGTCCGATTCCTCATCAGAATAAATGTAATGAAGAAAAAAACAGATAGTATATGTCGTGCCGTCGATATTGCGAAAACCTATTGGCTAGGTAAGGTTGCAGTTGAAGCGCTACGTGGTGTTAGCCTTGATATTGAAAGGAACGATTATGTTTCTATTATGGGTGCTTCAGGTTCTGGAAAGTCAACCTTGGTTCACATCCTTAGTTGTCTTGATACGCCTACTTCAGGTAAATACTATCTGGAAAATACCCTTGTCTCTAAATATTCTGATGAAGAGCTCGCCAAGATAAGGAATAAATTTTTTGGCTTTATTTTTCAAAGCTTCAGCCTTTTACCCCGGCTGAGTGCTTTAGATAACGTGGCATTACCTTTGATTTACAGGAACGTAAGTAAACATGAACGCATCGCAAAGGCGAAGGAGATAATCGATAGTGTAGGATTGGCTGATCGAATGTACCACCGACCCAATGAACTGTCTGGCGGTGAGTGCCAGCGCGTGGCTATTGCACGCGCTTTGGTAAATGATCCAAAAGTGATATATGCTGATGAGCCGACTGGCAATTTAGATTCAAAGACCGGCGCTGAGATAATGGAGATATTTGACCGTCTCGTTGATGAAGGGAATACCGTAGTTATGGTGACTCACGATATGAATGTGGCCGCGCATGCGAGAAGAACCGTAAAGCTGAGGGATGGACAGATAATCGATGACTAATATCGGGTCAAAACTCACGCTTTCTTTTCAGACATTCCGAAGCCACCGACTAAGATCCTTTCTTACAATGCTCGGCATAATCATCGGAGTCACAACGGTGATCGCAATTCTTTCTTTAATAGAAGGACTCAACCGTACAGTTGCTGAACAGGTACAGTCGATCGGCTCAGACCTCATCTTTCTCCAGAAGTTCTCCTGGGTCCAAACTGGTCACCGGGATTTGGACAAACTAGCCGGTCGTCCAGATTTGCTCCCAGATGATGCAGAGGTGATAACCAAGTTGAGCTCGGTTGAAATCGCGATCCCCCAGATCAGTCGACAGCTGCGGAAACTGAAATACAAGGACAATGAAGTGTCGAATTCATCGGTAGCTGGTTCTGATGAAAACTACTCATGGGTGAACAACTATGTGGTCGAAAGTGGTCGGGATTTTTCAAGAGATGACGTTTTACACCGTCGCGCGGTTGGGATTATAGGTTCGTACATAGCGACTAATCTCTTCCCCGATGAAACTGCGGTTGGCAAAGACCTGTATCTTAATGGTCACCGCGTTAAAATCATCGGCGTATTTAAAGAGAAAGGGACCTTTCTTGGAAACAGTCTTGATGATTATATCCTCATCCCATACACTGTTTTTGAAAAGTTCTTCCCAATACCTAGAGGGTCATTATGGTCGCGGGTCTATGGTGGTTATAGTATTAGTATTAAGGCAAAGGATGGGATGAAAATCGAGGAGACGATTGACCAAGTACGCGAGCTAATGCGGCGGCGTCATGGTCTTGGTTTTGATGAAGACGATGATTTTGAACTAAACACGCAGCAAATACTCATGGATCTTTACCAAAGTATAACAAATGTCGGATTTATTGCCATTATAGCTATCGCTGCTATTTCATTGGTCGTTGGTGGGATCGGGATTATGAACATCATGCTCGTCTCGGTTGCCGAAAGGACACGCGAAATCGGCATCCGTAAAGCAGTTGGTGCTTCAAACAATAATATTCTTGCGCAGTTTCTCATTGAATCAATTGTTCTGGCATTAGTCGGTGGTCTAATCGGTATTGTATTTGGAATGCTGTTGGCTTGGTTGATCTCGGCGGTGTCGCCGCTCAAGGCATCAGTGTCTTTTTGGATGATCCTTCTCGGATTCGGATTTTCCGCGTCAGTCGGCATATTTTTTGGGATTTATCCAGCACGTCGGGCAGCCTCACTCAACCCGATCGAAGCACTCAGATACGAGTAATTGCATAAAATAATAAATTCTAATATCTGAATTCGAAACAAATTCTAAACTCAAAATCAGAAAGCCATAACATATTTGGTCATTTGAATTTAGGGATTTGATATTGTTTAGTATTTAGGGTTTAGTGCTTAGGATTTAAGGCACTTTGCTTCAATTGTTTCTGGATTGACATCTTTTCACAATTTGACTATAATGGATAACTTATGAGAGAAATTTATTATGATGAACTCACCGGGTGCTATAATCGCCGGTTCCTCCACTATTGGATTGAAAACGAAATAAAAAGGGCAACGCGGTTTGCCACGAAATTTGCTTTGATCCTTTTGGATATAGATAATTTCCGCAATATAAATAACAACTTTGGGCATTTAGAGGGCGATAAGGTTTTGATCGAGTTTAGCCGTGTATTAGGTTTTAATATTAGGGAGGTTGATAGTCTCGTACGCTATGGCGGTGATGAGTATCTTATTTTAATGCCGAATACCGATGAAAATGGAGCGATCGAGCTGGCTCAGAGAATTATGGATGATCTCAATGATACTGAGGTTGCTGGTCATAATATACATTGCAGTTTAGGTTATGCTGTATTCCCTGAAGATGGTAACACTTCTGAGCTTTTAATCGGTCAGGCAGATAATTTAATGTACAATGCAAAGAAACAGGGGAAAAACAGGATTGGCTCAAAGCAACAGGTCGTGAAAATCCTTCAAATTCCTTCTTTGAAGACTATCGGACGGGAAGATGAAACAGATTGGTGCCTTGGAGAGCTTGAGGATTATGATACGCTATTTGTTGCGGGTGAAGCTGGTATAGGAAAAACAAGACTTGTGCTTGAAATAAAGGAGCGGATTAATGCGCCGATTTTTCTTAGAGGTAATGCCTATGCAGCTTTAACAGCGGTGCCTTATCACCCTTTCAAAAATATGTTTGGTGAGATGATTAAACAGGACTTCCCTTTGGTCCAGCGGGTTTTCAAACAACTACCAGCGATATCCCAAGCCGAGATCATGAAGATTTTTCCAGCCGAGAGCGCACTGAACGTGGCGTATGCAGAGAGTCTTGATAAATATAGGTTATATCATTCAGTAAGTGAGTTCTTCCAGAAAATTTGTGCCAGTTTTGCTCCGAAGACAACGGTATTATTGCTTGATGACCTTCACTGGTTAGACAAAGCGAGTTGTGAACTCATGGATTTCGTATTAAGAAGTGGACATGAATGCTTCAAGATATTCGGCACGTATCGGCTTGAAGAAATAAAGAGCTCGACAATTGCTGAATTTCTTGGCGTATGGACGCGGGAAAAGTTGTATACACAAATAACTGTTTCTCCGCTGAATGAAACTCAGACAGCTCAGCTATTAAAAACCATTATGGGTTCGGCGCCGGGTTCCGGGTTAAAATATATCTATAAACAGAGTGGCGGTAATCCTTTCTATATCGAGGAAATCATCAGAGAATTAGAGCGACAAGGGAAACTCTACTGGAACGGAAAGGAATGGGTTTTCGCCAAGAAGCTAGAAATAATGATACCTGCAACAATTGAAGAGACAATAAAGAGAAAACTGAAGTTCCTTGATCCGGAAATAAAGAAATATTTGGAGATTGCGGCTGTTTTTGGTCAGGAATTTGGTGGTGAGATCATTGCCTTGGCGAGCACGAGAAATGTTGGGCAGATCCTTGATGCCATTGACGAGTTGACCAGGTTGGGTTTTCTTAAAGAACGCAGCCACGACAATTATTTCTTCTCTGAAGATATTGTTCGTCAGATAGTATATAAGAATATCACGCGCCATGACTTAATGAAATATCACCAGTCAGTGGGTGAAACAATAGAGAAGATGTATCGTAATGTGCTGCCCAATTATTATGAACAGCTAGCAACCCATTTTATGAAAGCGAACGAAGCGAATAAGGCGCTGTATTACTCAAAGAAAGCCGCTCTGAAAGCGAAAGATAATTATGCGCACAGTGCAGCGATCAGATTCTACGATAACGTTTTAAAATATGAAGACAATATCGATGAAATATTCAAGATCAAATTTGCATTGGCTGAAACATTTTTGTTGATCGGTAAGTTCGATAAAGCGATTGAGCAGCTGAACGTCTGTTTGAAAATAGACCCGAATTCACATAGAGTACATGAAAAGCTTGGCAATGTCTATGAAGATATGGGTGACTATAAACAGAGTATAAAACGATATCAGACTGGCTTGAAGCTAACCAAAGGAACCGATGCGGTATACATATTCAAAAGCGCGATTGCCTGGTTGCATGCCCGCCTGGGTGACTACACGCATGCGCAAGCCGAATGCGAGAAGATATTATTGAAAAAAAGACAGTTGAGCAAACAGACTCTTGGCGATACCTACTTGATTCTGGGTGTTGCTTCTATCCGCTTAGGGAGATTTAAAAAAGCTGAAACATACATAAAAAAAGCGCTGAAAATTCGTGAGTCAACCGGGGATCGAAAACGTATCGCCGCGTGCTATCTTGATCTCGGATTGAACTATTATGAAAAATATAATATGAGGATGAGTCAGAAATTCTACGACCGAGCCTTGAAGATTTATCAAGATATCGGACACCAACAAGGTGTTCTTATAACTTATAACAATATCGGTGCCCTGCATGCTAACTCTGACTTACCCAGGGCTGAGGAGTATTACCTTAAGGCATTGAAACAGGCTAAGTTAGTGGGTGCAAAACGGACTGTTGTGCATCTTCATTTTAACCTTGGAGCTATTGAATTCAATCGCATGATGTACGACCAGACCATCCTTCACTACAAGGAAGCTCTGAAATTGGCAAAAGCAATGAACTTCCACGAAGGGGTTGTGTTCAGCCACATCGGGTTGAGTGATTTTTATCGGGAACAGGGTAAGATAAAGAAGGGTAAGCAGCATTTGGAACGAGCAATCCAGGCCGCAAAACGAGTGGATATGAAATACCTTCATATTGATTGCCTAAAAGAAGAAATTGACTATCTTCTCCTCGCACGAAAACTAAAAAAAGCAGATGTTCTATCAAAGAAGATGTCGACTGAGCTGCGTTTGGATCGGAATGTTGCATACAAAGTCAACGGTTTCATTTACCGGGGTAAAATTCTTGCTGAGCTAAAGAAATACACTAAAGCCCATACCTATTACAAAAAGGCGCTTGATTACATAAAAAAATATCCCAACAGCCGATTGGCTGGTGAGGTCTACTATCTACAGGGTGTTGCCTATAAGAAACAAGGGAGATTGAGAGAGGCTTTGAACGTATTTCTGGAATCAAATTGCATTTTCCGGTCGACCGGGAACTTGCGGTTCTTAGACAAAATAGAAAAAGAGATTGCCGAAACGAATATCTAAAGAAGCGAAATGTGTAGGGAGTAAGGCGTAGCGTGCATCAAACAACACAAACAGAATACAAAGGACTCAGACGTTACAGTAAAGAAAAAAGGGGGCATGAAAATGCCCCCTTTTTCATATCTGCGTTTGAATTGCTACCAGCTGAGAATCTTGAATTCGATTCTTCTATTCATATCGCGACCAGACTTTGTGCGGTTGTCAGCGATTGGCTGTGATTCACCATAACCAACTGCGATCAAGCGAGTGGGATCGATGTTGTGGTATCTGATTAGATAGTCTCTTACTGCGTTTCCTCTTTGGTAGGAGAGTTTCTGGTTATAAGAATCAGAACCAACACTATCGGTATGTCCGCTTATCTCAACTCTCATCTTAGGCTTCACTTTAAATACTTTAGCAGCATCATCAAGTACTGGATATGAGGTTGGTTTGATGACTGCTGAGTTGAAGTCGAAATAAATACCTCTAAGAACGACTTTTTCGCCAACCTTAGGAATCGGTTTCAATGTGAAGTTATGGATTTTGGTTTCGTCCTTTGCAAGAACAATAGGTGCACTTTCCGGGACGTAATCAACCGCTTCGATCTTGACCGAGTAAGTTCCAGGTGGAATAGTAACTTTATATATGCCAGTGCTTGGGTCGGTTGTGACCTTAGGTATATTAGTATCGATAAATAAAAGCTGGGCAAGCAACGGTTTCCCAGTTTCAAATTCAGAGATTTTACCAGTAAGAATTGCCTGATCAACACCAATCTTAGTAAGTGCAATATCGACAACTTTACTTTCATCTTCTTGAAGCATGACAACTTTTTCATTGAACTGATAGTTTGTTGCTTCGACGTGGAGTCGATAAGTGGCCGGCGCTAGTGTAATATTGTACATGCCAGAAATATCTGAACTGATCGCCTTTACTTCAGTTTGCGGGAATGTTATCTCGGCAACGATCGGCTCTTTTGTTTCCGCATCATAAATCTTGCCGATGATTTTTGATACAGGTTTCGTGTTGAGGGCAAAGTCGAGGACGATTTGATCACCGTCTTTTAGCACCATCCCCTGTTCCTTCCAACGATACCCTGGAGCCTCAACATGGATACGGTAACTACCGGGTGAAAAAGATGTTTCGTAGAAACCAACATCGCCAGTCTGGATTGCTTCTTTTTCAGAGCCAGGGAAACTGATTGTTGCATTCACGGGTTCGCTGGTTTTGGCATGGTAGACCTTACCTGAGACTTTGGCAATTGGAATGTGGATTTTCTCTTTCTTGACCAGATCAGTACCACCTGAAAGGTTGAAGAATATCTTCCACCACATATTATCAACCGTGGGGCTCACGATACCTAATTCACATCCAATATCAAAACTTACATTTTTACTGCCGAATCGTACGCCCGGGGTTACCCATAATGATTCTTCTTTGGCATCCACATCGAACATACCAAAGGTTTCAAAGAGTATTCTTGCATCCTCGTGAGGGATCAGCTGGATACCAAAACCATGCTGAAGGTAATCTGGCCTCATGTAGTTATTATCGAATTCCGCGGAATCGACGTAGAATGGTCTTTTGTCTACTCCGGTGAATAGATAACCACCATTGAGATGTGCGGCAATTGGACCGATCCTGAAATCAACAAGACCGGTGATTCCAATATCAAGGTTATGTGGTATGTGGGGAGGAAATTCGGGCCAAACCGGAGTTGCACCGGGGCCTCCGACAAAAGAATCCGCATAGAATTGTTCATCACGATACAGTGCATTACCAAACCATTCTTCTGATAATCCTGGGCCAATGTCGACATACACATCAAGTCCAAAAGCATATTTTAAGGGAGTTATCTTATCAATGATAAACGGGTAACCTCCCTTTGCACCGATTTTAATCGACTTCAATCCAATTACCGGATCCGGATCACCACGATCAATAGGATAATTATTCATCTCCCACCATTTCATGTATGGTGTAAAGTCAACTCGGGCGTCAATATAATCGATGATTGAATATGTTATACCAGTTGAGACGTGGAAAAAGTGCTTGCGGTCAGTTACATTTTGACCGCCTTGGAGAGTTGATATTGCCACGTACCGTTCTTGCGGAGCGATATGGAATGTGAGCACACCCATATTAAAAGGTTCTGCATATTGCAGTTTAAACATACCGCGACCGCCATAGATTGTTGTTTCCTGTGCTAAGAGGAATACTGGTATTGCACAAAAAACAAGGAAAACCTTCTTCATTATACCTCCTTTAGTATAATCATCAATAATGCGGCCCCAACGGGAATCGAACCCGTGTCTCCACCTTGAAAGAGTGATGTCCTAACCGCTAGACGATGGGGCCTTATGCGTCAGAATGTATAGATTTCTGAAGGATTCATTATCGACGATTGCTTGGTTAATCAGAAAATAGTTCTCGAGATTCGAATTAGTTGCCATTATCCGATTGCTCAGATCTTCACCCATTGCCAAAAGAAATTTTGCTGCGACTTTTGGGTTTTCACTCAGGATATTCATAAAATCCCGTTTTTTCAGAGTTAGAAGCCGGCAGGTTGTTTTTGCTTTGACCGTTGCCGAACGCGGTTTGTCAGTAAGCAGAGCCATTTCACCAAAAAATGAAGCTTCTTGTAACTCTGACAATAATAAAACAACATCACCGCGGGTTAAATACACTTCCACTCGACCGGATTCAATGATGTACATCTCATCACCAGTAGTGCCTTCTTTGATAATCACTGTATTTTCTTGAATATCTCGCATCTTCCATTTCACGAGCATCCAATCTACTTCCTGAGGAGTTAGATGTTTAAAAAGTCTAACCTTTGTCATATCCTTCATATTTTCATTCTAATCATATTAAGATAATTGTCAAGGCTACTATTTTAGAAGATTATAACAAAAGGTTGTGACCACGCGTACCGACCCATTATGTGTAGGGGCGGTATTATTGCTCGACTCTGGTCTTCTCCTCAAGAATTGGTATTACCAAAGGATCAAGCAGAAATTTTTCAATTTTGAGTGACAAATCCAAAGGTACTTCTTTTACAAAATATTCACCTTTCAGTCTTCCTGCGTAATTCTCTTTATTGAGCGCAAAATCAATGTCTGAAACACTACGTAGTTTATCAAAAACGTCGAGTATCCTTTTCTGTTCGTTCTTTGCATTAAATTCAACATTCCTTGGCATATGATGTTTTATCTTCTGCACAGTTTTTTCTACAATGTCGTACTTTCGCGCTTCATAGAGCCAGCCCGGCATTTGTCTGATTCTTGCTAACTGTTTAATTATGCCAACAGGATTCTTGGATTGACCGATCTTTGATTCACCCGGTGGCGTTATCAAACATGGGATATAATGCTCAAGCTGGTAAAGCTGGTGTGGGTCAAGGATGGCTTCAACTTCGCGGCTCATGCGCTCGAGAGATTCAATGTACTGGCTTCTTAGTTGCTGAGCGCGTATTTCAATAATATGTACGTTTCGACCGAGTTCAGCAGAGATATCTTTGTTGGCCAGATTGTTTTCCTTTAGTTGAGTGAGTACTTCTACAAAATCCTTTGTGTTCTTACCTATTTCTCTTTGAAATCCATCTCTTACATTCTCGGTTTCTTGTGCCATGTCCAATATGTAGGTTATTTGATAGTCTGATAGCTCAAGTCCATTGACCAAATTTATGATCTGGATCTCTCGTTGGAGCTGTTTTATCTCCAAAGGAATCTCCATCTGGCTGTAAAACAAGGTTATCATAAAGATAATCATTGGTTCTCCTACTAATTATGACGAATGCGGGAGGGCAATGGTTTAATGAACCAGGGCATTTGCATCTTGATTTTTTCTCAATGCCAAGTATAATTAAAAGGATGTCTAAAAAGTCGATTTATGATACATTAACCCAGACAAAACCTGGTGTCCTGGCGCTTTTTGATCCCGATCGCATAGCTCTGGACAAGGTGGGTGAATTGACAAAAACTGTTTGTGATCAAGGTATTACAGGTATTCTCATTGGTTCGTCACTTCTGGTTTCTCCTCATTTCGATTCATTCATTGCAGAGGTGAAAAAAAATACTGAAAAACCAGTGATTCTGTTTCCAGGCGGTTCCCACCAAGTTTCGCCAAATGCCGACGCGATTTTTTTCCTATCGTTGCTGAGTGGAAGAAATGCTGAGTTTCTTGTAGGCGAACAGGTAAAGGCGGTATTCCTGGTCAAAGAATATGGCTTAGAAGTAATTCCAGTCGGGTATATTCTTGTTGAATCTGGCAATTACACAGCCGTTGAGTATATGTCTAACACGCGTCCTATCCCTCGTTCCAAACCGGAGATCGCAATGGCTCACGCGTTGACCGGTGAATATTTCGGCATGAAATACATATATCTTGAGGCCGGTAGTGGTGCAGATCAATCAGTGCCCGTTGATATGGTTGAAAAGGTCAAACAAACCATTTCTGTTCCGCTCATTGTCGGCGGCGGCATTAGAAGCCCTGAGAACGCTCGGGAAATAGTCAACGCAGGTGCTGACTACATTGTACTCGGTAGCATTCTTGAAAGATCGAAGGATCAATTTAAGATTATCATGAGGAGCCTTGTATGAATCCAGCCTCTAAGAAGAAAAAGAAAGGAGCGGGATGAAGATTTTAATTGTTGGTGGTGGCGGTAGGGAGCATGCCCTCGCTTGGAAATTGAATAAAGCAAAAAAGGTCAAGAAGATATATGCAGCACCAGGTAACCCTGGGATCGCAGAACTGGGAACATGTGTTAATATTCTAGCTTCTGATATTAATGGTTTAGTCCGTTTTGCCGAGGAGAAGAAAATTGATTTAACTGTTGTTGGACCAGAAATACCTCTTGCATTGGGTATTGTCGATGAGTTCGAGCAGAAAGGTCTGAGGATATTTGGTCCCGACAAGAAAGCAAGTCGTATCGAAGCTGATAAATCATTTGCCCGCGAGTT
>JAUWGT010000001.1 GCA_030606265.1 Candidatus Stahliibacteriota bacterium
CAAGCTTGCGTCGTGCATATTCAGGACCGAATTCGATTACCGGAGAAAATAGCCAATTATTCTTTGCTAAACCAATGGACAAACCATAAAAGTACAGACTATAAGCTGAATTCTCAACTGAGAAATAGGATGTTCGAGCACCTATACTTAGATCTGCTAAGCGGAAATGGCGATTGATATGTAGTGAAAATGCAGCGCCTGAATTCAAATCTTTGAACCCGACCGCCGGCATATTATAACCACCTTCAAAGCCCACTGATAGGGTAATTAGAAAAAATATCATGCTTAATAGTATATGTATTGATTTGAATGTCAAGCCTCCATGATAAAATATGTAACGGAGTATGGGAGTAACGGAGTATCGGAGCTAGTATGTAGTCGTCTGATTTATCAGACAATGCTCGATGAATCGAGCAACTACCAAGAACCAAGCTCTCCCGCTTTGCGGGATCTTCGATTCACCGTGATTAATAATTTCATATGAAAAATCGGGATAAATATCGGAGCATGCATTGAGCGCTGATAATTCTCTGTTATGTCTTTGCGAGCGAACGCAGGGAGCGCGGCAATCTCCAGAGATTGCTTCGTCCCCTTCGACAAGCTCAGGGTTCTCGCAATGACATCCAACGTTCAAAGTTCCAATTTTTTGGTTCTTGGAGCTTGGGATTTGGGGTTTTTCTTCTGTACTAGTTGACTTGCTCACATTGACGATTATAATTCCCCATGAAGGCAATGATACTGGAAAAACAACAACCTTTGGAAGAAAACCCGCTAAAAATGGTTGAAGTTCCGACACCTGAACCTGGTCAAGATGAAATACGAATAAAAGTCAATATTTGCGGCGCCTGTCGGACTGATCTCCATATTATTGAAGGCGAACTTCCTGCCCACAAATTGCCGCTTATCCTCGGCCATCAAATCGTCGGTACTGTGGACAAACTCGGCAGCAAGGTAACCCAATGGAATCTCGGTGAGCGTGTCGGCGTGCCCTGGCTTTTTAAAACATGCGGCAAGTGCGAATTCTGCAAATCAGGCAAAGAGAATTTATGTAACAATGCAATGTTTACTGGTTATGATGCAAACGGTGGTTTTGCCGAATTTATGGTGATATCAGGGGATTTCGCCTATAAGTTACCAGACAGCTATTCAGACCTCGAAGCCGCGCCCCTGCTCTGCGGCGGAGTCATTGGATATCAAGCATTTCAGGCAACCGGTCTAAAGAATCATGGTAAACTTGGTTTATTCGGCTTTGGCTCTTCAGCTCATGTCATAATACAGGTTGCAATCCACCTCGGTCTTGAAGTCTACGTTGTTTCAAGAACCCAGAAGGAACTGGACTTGGCTAGACAACTCGGGGCTACATGGATCGGAAAGATTGACGATGATATGGAGACTCTACTCGATGCCGGCATTGTCTTTGCGCCGAGTGGTGAATTATTAGTGCGCTCCCTTGAGAGAATTGAAAAAGGCGGGCGCATTGTATCAGCCGGTATTTACACAACCCCTTTGCCAGGTTTTGACTATTCTCTTATCTGGCCAGAGAAATGTCTTTGTTCTATTGCCAATACTTCGAGGGATAATGTCCGTTCTTTTCTTAAGATCGCCGGTGAATTCAAGATAAGGACTCAAGTCAATAAATACCCATTGTTTGATATTAACCAGGCTTTGTTGAATATAAAGAATTCGAAAGTGTCAGGTTCGACAATACTTGTGATCTGACCCACACAATGTATTGAATCGAGCAACTACCAGGAACCAAGCTACAAGAGCGTAAGGCGTAGAGAGTACGGCGTAAAGCGCAGGGAGTAAATATTGTATCGGAGTATGGGTGTAACGGAGTATCGGAGTTAGTATGTAGTCGTCTGATTTATCAGACAATGCTCGATGAATCCCGCAATCCCATTTGTGGAATTATAATACGAAGCGGGATGAATCGAGCAACTACACTTTAGTCGTTCCGGTAAACCGCGAATTCACGAAACGGAACACGATTTTACTATATATCATAATCCAAAATGATAAATCCCGCAATCCTATTTGTAGAATTATAATACGAAGCGGGATAAATCGGGACAAGCCCCGTTAGAACTAGATATCCGTATGTTCTAATTCGTTGATTTATTGGTGATGAAATTCTATTATAAGTTCTAACGGGGTTTGTCCGCTAAGTTATGTGGAGGAAGTCGAGAAGTTATCATAAAAAAAGCGGGACCAAAAAGGTCCCGCTTTCAATACTGCTATAGCATCTATTTTACAACAACGATATTTTTTGAGCACGCTAAACTGCCGCAAGTTAACCTTACAAAATAGACGCCATTGGGTACGTCAATCCCTCTTGTATCCCGGCCATTCCATGTAACTGTATATGAACCGGCATGTTTGTATTCATCAACGAGTGTAATTACTGATTGTCCAACTCTATTATAAACCTGCATCTTAACATCACCAGCGATCGGTGTGATATAGCTGATCAAAGCAGATCTCACAACAGGATCCGGTGCGATGTTGAGCTGTAGCACACGTGCTGGATCCTGTCCTGGTTTTTCATAGATACCCAATACTCCAAAGGCATCGAGCATACCATAAACCATTGATTCCTGCTGATCCGGTGGTGTGCAGGTTCTAAGATCCAATGCCCAGAATGCCGTTATCCAGTCACCAGCCCCAGGATAGAAAATTCCCACAACCTTACTGGAATCTGTATCCTCTAAAACACCATGTGCCGAGGCATCAGGTATAAGCTCATCCTGGAAAAAGGGGTTTGATGTATAGTCAGGAACATCAAGGCAGGCAAAGCCAGCGATTTCAGCGAGCCCCTGTACGTTCACTTGAGGACATTCCCAATAATAATCCTGGTTTGCCGAAGCTAAGTGGAAATAGACTGTCATCCAACCCATAGGCACACCACTCCATAGCGCATCCTGTCCAATGAGCCAGACCTTACCGCCATTATCCATATATGTAGCCAGGTTATTCTGGTCATTCGGGGTCAGACCTGCTGTATCTGACCACCAGTAATCATACATATTCCAGATCACAAGCTCGTAATTCATCATCGTATCGAGAGACGGGCCATCTTCTATATGAGAAGTCGTTGTGAACCAACCATAGTTATCGGCACCAAGGATCGAGGTGAGCAACCCGTCCCATACTGGATCAGGTTGAATAGGCGGTCCGAATGTACCGTTAAGGTCTTCAACAAACAACACACCACCCTGACGTAGGGATGGAGTATATGGTGTCGGACCCGGATTATCGATCCTCTGCATTGATCTGTTTTGATCATTCCCTGCTCGAGAAAGAGGATTTGCAAAACAGAGTGACAATGACGCAACACATGCCATTATTACGAATATCTTTATTGAATGTTTCATAGAAACTCCTTTCAGCCTCAAGGCCTATATTATTATAAACAAAATCGCCTTTCTGTCAAGGACTATTTTATAGTCGAACATTTTATGATGAGTCATCGCTGAAATATCAATGCCATGTCTCGATTCTAATCGTAAACCCCTGGCAATCAATGTCCAATGTCGAGGGCGTGTTGCCCAAATCCTTATTTGTCATTGCGAGTCCCGACCGTCTATATGTATAGCGGGCGGGATGTGGTTCCGTTTCACGAGAATCCTCGCAAAGCGGGACAATCTCATTATTTTTCATGAGATGACGCAGCCTGTTCCGAGCGCAGTAAGGAATCTTGCTCCTTCCGCCATACAAAAAGGCGGACATCTCGTTATACTCGATATTTTCAACAGGCGTAATGATACTCTAGCGTTATATAAACCTGAATTTGATTTAGGCAACACGCCCTCAAGATGTGACCCCTTTACTCGCTTAGTACAAAATTGGTGGCTTCAGCTTTTCTTTATGATAATATTGCGTTTTTTTAACTCGGTTTTTATATACCTACACAGCTTTTTGTCCATACCTAAATACTCGGGCGGAATAACCCCAAAATGCTCATAATTCTTTATGCACTGTGCAATAACAGAACCAGTATATGCGGTCATCCGCGCCATCGAAGTAATATCCTTTTTCTTATCGTAATAATCAATGCAAGTGAATTTCCTCTTCTTACTGCCCTTTTTGATTTCGATTATCAGTACTGATAGATCCTCTTTATCACCACCCATTAGAATATTTCTGAGGTACTCGATGTTTACGTCTTTTATGCTGACCAATCTTTTTCTGTAGCGAACCGATTGTTCTAAGAAAAAACCGCAGTCTATAAGCGTCTTAAACAGCTGCGCGTGCCCTGGGTATCTTATGGTCTTCTCTTCCATGTTTTTTACATGCTTCAATGTCTTCAAAAGGGTACGCAGACCGTCGGTGTAAAAACACTCAAGCTGACCTATTTTTGGCATAGAGAACTCCTCAACACCGCTCAATGCCTGGACCGTAATCAGCTCTCTGTTTTTCACAATCTTTGATGGTCTGGTATATTCCTCGATAACATCGGCAAGCGACCAGGTCACGTGGTAATTAAATGGAGGTTCTGGCTTCTGGGGTATACCACCCACCGAAATCCTGAGGCTATCGATCCCCTTGAATTCCTGGTAAGTTTCACCAATAAGAACATTGCTTAAACCCGGAGCAAAACCAGCATCCGGGACGATCCTGATATTTTCCAGTTCGGCTCTCTCATGTAATAAAAAGGGGTCCTCTGGAGAATAAGATAAATCGACAAGATCAACACCGGCTCTTATCGCACAATCCATGGTGTAGAACCCCATTGCCGCAGGCAAAGCACCAACAACAACATCAAAGGGTTTAATCAACCTGATGAACTTTACCTTGTTCGTTACATTGAATTCCCGAGCAGTAAGCGCAGTGGTTTTCTTCAATTTCCGGAGGAAATTTATATTGTTATCCAGTACTGTAACCGCGTGTCCTGATTGCGCCAAATCTTGAGCTACCACACTACCTTGCATACCGGCACCAACAACACAGATATTCATACTGTATTATAGCTATTTTTACGGAAAAAGCAAGAAGTTATTAAGTAAGGGTAAGATGGGATCAAATCTCAACAGGGTGACCGAGAATGCCGAAATCTTTTGGAGTAGAGCCTTTAGGCTCGTTATAAGCGGATAAAAACTCCTGAAATTTCATCTATTTTTTAACGCAGACCAAGGTCTGCTACTCCATCTTTAAAGTCCTTGGTCAGCTTGTCAACATTCAACATTTTCTAATGTTCTTACGTTGTAGATTAACATAGTTGATTTTTGATTTCGATGTTGACAATTGACCCCACATAATCGAGGTGGGAGCGACTTTCCAGTCGCGATAACGGTTGTATTATCTCCTATTCTCCCCGTCTCCCTTACTTCAATACCCAGTTATGCGCCATTATTTATTTACTTTTTCGCCTTACGCTCTACGCCCTACTCCATACTCTCTACTCTCTTGTCTCCGTTTCCCCGATACTGTCTATTCAGTTTTTTTTGTAGTTGCCCGATTCATCCCCGCACCGCAGTGCCAAACCCGCTACGAACCTGTCTTGAGCTCTGTCGAGAGAGTAGCCATACCTCTTGTCTCCCTACGCCCTACTCCTTACTCTCTACTCTCTTGTCTCCGTTTCCCCGATACTCTGCAAACGGGGTTGACCCCGTTAGAGAATACTTTATCAATCTACTCAAATACCCAATACTGTAAAATCCCTTATTTCTGCTGATAGGATTAAGTAAAACTTAACGTTGGTATTCTCTAACGGGGTTGACAAAATTAAAAACTTACATAGACTTCTCATATGCTTTCAAAGGGAAAACGTATACACAAGTATCGTGTCGTCGGGAAACTTGGAGAGAGTAATTATGCAACCATTTACAAAGTCACATCAGGCACCAGGAAAAATCTGGTTCTTAAAATCGCCCGCAAGAAAACCCATGAGCATAATGATCTAATTGAGCGTGAATATCAAATCCTCTCGCAATTCAAGCACCCGAATATCGTACCAGTCTATGATTATGACGTAACTGATAATGGCAAGGCATATTTTACCCTTGAATATGTCTCAGGAAAACCCATAAATAAATGCTTCAATGATTTCTCAGATGATTTCATTGGCGCAGTAATTCAGGTTATTAATGGTTTGGGTGCATTCCACAATAGGGAATTCATTCACAGCGATCTAAAACCAGAGCATATTCTCTATGACCAAAAAGAGAAAAAGGCAGTGCTTATTGATTTTGGGTTTGCCCAGGCGCGCCTTGCACAAACTGATACAAAACCCCAGAACATAGAACTGGCTGGCACAATCGACTACATGGCGCCTGAAGTCATTAAGGGAATCGGCATTGATCAACGCAGTGATATCTATTCACTGGGTGTAATTATCTATGAAACCTTAGCAGGCAAAAAACCAAAAGATCCTTTTGTGCCGATACAGCAAGTACCTGAGGAGATAAATAATATGCTTGCCAGACTTGTCTCCAATGAACCAATAATAAGACCAACAATCCCCGAGCTCTATCAAATACTCGTCAAATATCTGAAGTCGATCAAGATCGAGGTGCCCTCCTATGAAGTACACTTGCCCAATACTGGATTTGTCGAGATGCCCGAGATCATTGATGAATTGCTGACTACAGCAGGCAAAGTAATTGTGATTAATGGCGATACTGGTACGGGTAAAACAAGGTTATTGCAGGAAATAAAATCCAGGTATTTAAGCAGGGATTTTTCTGTATTATTTCATGCTGCTCAGGGGCTTACTAATTTTCTTGAAAGTCTGGAGGGTTTTGTCAGCAGCAAGAAAATTGCTTTTTTGAATAAAGAAGATCTATCTGCTGATGATCAGGCACGTAAGTTCCAGGTATTTGAAGAACTAAATGATTTGCTCATTGCTTTTGCAGAACAAAAAAAGACCGTGATTATTGTCGATGATCTTGACTGCTTGTCTGATTATCAACTCGGGTTATTCCGTTATATTGGTTACGGTATTCACGGTTCAAGCATATTGATAATTGGTGCTTCAAAAACAGATAGCAGAATCAAGAACCTGGGTTTTGATATCATTAAATTGAAGCCTTTTACCCTTGATCAAATACAAGAATTGCTTGAAAAAACCTTTTTCAAGTTTGAGATTGAAAGAAAATCGACGGTTCCTAAGGACAGAAGATTCACTAAATGGCTCCTCAAACAGAGTGGCGGTACACCATTGTTCATCGTGGAAATATTGAAAAATCTCCATAAGAACAAAGTCGTGTATTACAAAGCCAATAAGTGGCTTGTCCAGATGGATGTCCTTGGTAAGACTAAGATACCCTCGAGAATTGAAGACCTTTTGGAAAAACAGCTGAAAAATCTTGAAAAAGAAGAATTGACCATACTAAAAATCTTAGCCCTTGCACAGTATGCATTAGAGCCCGGCATTATCAGCTCAGTCCTGAAGACAAAGAGTGAAATCGCGATTGAACGTCTCAAGAATCTGGGTTTATTAAAAGAAAATATCGTGAATAACAGAAGGGTTGTATTTGTTGCAAATAAAATATTCGTTTTGATAATTGCTCGGTTGATTGAACGTAGTGAAGAGCAACGGCTCTGTAACACTCTCATAAAGGTCTTGGAAACCACACCTGAACACGAGAATTATGTATCAGTACTTGCTGAGCTGAGTGATAAAGTAGGACATGCTGAAAAAGCATACAAATATTCCCGGAAATCCGCAGATAATGCAGAAAAGATATATGATTATGATTCGACCGTGAAATATTATGAGAAGATGACCGAATACGTACAACTCATTCATTCAGTAGAATATCCAAGGATTTTGATAAAAATTGCCAAGATAAGCCAAAAAACAGGCGATAACAAAACAGCACTACAATATTATAATAAGGTTTTAAAACTAGGCGATAAAACGCTGCGGTCAGAAATCTACTCGGGATTGGGCAGGGTTTATTCTGGAATGGGCAAGCACACAAAGGCGATCAAGAATCTAAGAAAAGCGATGAATCTAATGAAAGAAAAAGAAACCCTGGATTACATAGCAGCAGCAAATCGTCTAGTTTATTCTCTATTGTGTTCAAGCAATTTCAAAGAAGCAAAGAGCATATTAGACCAATCACTTGTCTTATCAAAACGGATTAACAATGTCGAGATGATGGCAGACACGTTTTATTATAAGGCAGTTTATGAATGGTTTAAAGGAGATTTTAACAAGGGCATTGAAAAAGCTAAGCAGTATTTAGAATTCGCACAGAAACATAAGTTGTTAGCAAGCTATGCATATGCAGCAAACCTTCTGGGTTCTCTATACAAGCAAAAAAATGATCTGGAACAGGCACAGAGGTATATTGGAGAAGCAATTGATTGTTTCAGCGAAATGAAATTAATCAACGCTCTGTCGAGTGCATTGAGTCATCAGGCCTTATTTCAATTAGAATACGGGAATCTATCGATGGCAACGAAATCATTCAAAGATGTGTTAATCCAGGCGCAACAGATTGATAATCGAACCACGCAATATGTGTCTTTGTCAAACCTCGGCAGCATCAGTAATGATTCAGGAGAATTCAATAAGGCAATAGAATTCTATGAAAAATCGCTCAAAATTGAACCTGATGATGAACTCTCCAGATATGAATTATCTATGATATATTATAGAAAAGGTGAAATAGATAAAGCAAAATCGCAGCTCGAGAAGTTGACAATGAAAACCCAATACCCATTGTATTACATTGGCTTGGCATTGATCAATCTTATTTTGGGAAAGAAAGAGCATGCTGACAAAATGCTTCTTAAAGAACTTAATACGAAAGAAATAGATGCGATGGATATTCGTGTAAGGATTGAATTCTTTTTAAAGACATCGCAATTTCATTATGAAAATGGAAATTTCGAGAAATCCATAGATTACTCAAAAAGAGTAATTGGATTGACAAACTCCCTGAGTAGGGAATATGCTATGGCGAGTGCTTTTGTAAAAATAGACCAATTCAATCTCAAGAAAATAAAGAATCTTGATATAGAAAAACAAACAACAAGATTAAAACAAATGGGCTGCATTTACGACTATGCTTATCTTAAGAAACTGGAGATTGAATCAAAAATCGCCAGAGGGTTAGCACCAAAACAAATAAAGGAAATCGCCCACGAGTTAAATAAGGTGCAAGAAATCTTCGCCTCGCTTGGTGCTAATCTGGAACTCAATCGGGTCAGAAAGATTCAGGAAAAACTCTTTCCAATTGTTATTAAGGACTACTCCCGAAGAGTGATATCTACAGAATATCTCAAGACCTTTTCAGAACTCGCCGAACTTATCAGTACCAAACTTGGTGATAAAGATTTTATCCAGAATACACTCGATTTGATAATTCAAGCGACCAATGCTGAACGCGGTGCACTTTTTATCAATACTTCTGATGATATGGAGTTTGTTGCGGGCCGGAATATCGATCGCACCACGATCAAAGATGCTGGGGAATTATCGAAAACCGCGATCAAAAAGATGTCACAGAATAGAATTATCTTTACTGAAGACGCCATATCTGATCCACAATTCAATATCAAGAAAAGCGTAATACTCAACCAGATTCGTTCTTTACTGTGCATCCCTTTATCTGTATCTAATAAGGTTATTGGAGCAATATACCTTGACTCAAGGCTTTTCAGCGACATATTTGGTCCTCAGGACAAAGACTTCTTAATCACGATTGCCAAAATACTTGGTTCAGTAATTGAAAAATCCCTGGCATTCCGCGCCCTGACTGAAGAGAACATTCTATTAAAGACCAAGATGATCCAGGAAATCGGTGCAGGTTATATTATCGGCAAGTCCGATCCTATGAAAAAGGTCTATGAACTGATCGAGAGTGTTAGCCAGACTAATTCGCCAGTAGTCATACTTGGCGAAACTGGTACAGGTAAAGGCATGCTTGCCCGTCTTATTCACTTGAAAAGTAAACGACAGAATAGAAGATTTCTTACGATAAATTGTGGAACAATCCCTGAAACTCTCTTAGAATCAGAGCTCTTTGGTCATAAAAAAGGTGCATTTACCGGTGCGGTAAACGACAAAACAGGATTATTAGAAGAAGGTGAAGCTGGAACTGTCTTCTTAGATGAGATCACAAATACCAGTGTTTCATTCCAGGCAAAACTCCTTGAGGCGATAGAAGACAAGATAATCCGCCGGGTCGGCGAGACACAAACCCGAAAAATCAATGTCAGATTCTTCTTTGCTACAAATCGAGACCTGGAGATTGAGATAGAAGAAAATAGATTTAGAAAAGACCTATTTTATCGTATTAATGTATTCAGTATTGAGGTACCGCCTTTAAGAGAACGGATATGTGATATCCCGGAGTTAGCGCAATTCTTCATGGAAAAATATAGCAAAGAGATAAACAAACCCTTAAAGGGGTTTACATTGGATGCTATGCAGAGATTAAAGGTATATCTCTGGCCTGGCAATGTACGGGAGCTTCAGAATATTATAGAAAGAGCTGTTATCCTGGCAAAGGATCAGTTGATTACAGTTTACGATCTGGGTTTTGAAAAATTAAAAGGAGCTGAGATTATGTCTTTGAAAGACATTAGAAAAGAAGCAATAATCGAGGCATTGAACGCAACCGGCTGGAATATAAAAAAAACAGCAGAATTGCTGATGATCGGGAGGACGAGCATTTACAGATATATGGAGATGTATGATATCACAAAGTAGACTTGCATAATAGCACACAGCAACTGTGCCATTTTGACACACAGTCCATAGAATAAGCACTTAATTTCCAAGGCTTTACAAACTCCTCGTTCATATGTGTCATTTTGACACATAGACAAATCTGTAAGTGCCTTACAGATAAGCATTTCCCAATCGGGTTTAGAAGTGTATCATTTTGATACACTTTCAGGAATTCTTTTCACTCCAACCTACGCGAATTTCCTTAAATCACAAGATTTTTCTTTCTGGCATATATTTTGCTTATAAATAAACTGAAAGGAGAATAACATGAAGAAATTTTTCGCCTATGTTGTAATAAGCTTGCTCTTTGTGAGCATGTTTGGAATCGCCATCCAGAGTGTCAGTAATAATATAAAAGACGATGCTCCAGTAATCAGCAGTGCCCTTGATTTTATTAGCCCGGCAGTCGCATATGCTGATACCGATACGGTCTTTGTGCCTCGTCCTCCTCCACCGCCACCAATTGATTAGAACGGAGTATAAAACATGAAAATATTGCATCTCTATGAAATCAAAATGGTTGACGGCACCAGGTATCAGGGTGAGATTGCATGCCGGGATAATAAGATGGTCGTGCTCAAGCTAAAACATCATCCAGTTGAGCAGAAACTCCGTCTCTATTACAATGGAATACTCTCAATCCGAGAACTGGGTTGGCAAAGAGCCTATGCACTGAAATAGAACAACGATTACGTTGAATTAGTGCTGTTAACCAGGAATTACTGGCTGAGTGTGCCAAAATGGTACACTCAGGATTACAGTAAACGTAGTATTTGCAGGCGTTTGCACAAAGCTGCCTGAAAGTGTGTCATTTTGACACACTTTCAGACGCGACTTCCACTCCAGTGTACATGAATTACCCTAAATCACAAGACTTCTCATTCTGGCACAGATTTTGCTCATTAATATGCCATATAAGAAAGGAGTAATATGAAACCTGCACAGACTTACGAAGTCAAAATGCTCGACGGCACGAGATATCAGGGCGAAATTGCCTACCAAGATGAGGAAGTAGTAGTACTCAACATGCTAAGTAATCCAACAAGTCATAAACTGCGTCTGTACAATCACGGTATTCTATCGATCCGCGAATTAGGCTGGAAAAAAGGCCACTTATCAGATTGATCATCTTGGTTCAGATCAGTTGGTCCTTTAAGCATTGATCAACTTAACTGATCATCTTACAGATAAAAGCATGTACATATATCTAATGTCAATCACTGTAGTATTGTTAAGCGCAGCAGTAATATTCAAATTAGCATCAGATGCCCGGCAAAACAAGCAACAGCTGATTATCTTACATGATATGGACCGCTCCATACTCTCTGGACTGAGCCATAGGGGTGTCATGAATGCAGTCGTCGACAAACTTATGTCTTTGCTCAAAGTTGATGCTGCTGCAATTCTTACTATGAACAAGTACTATGGTTTCAAAGAAATTTTTTCAAATAACCTCGGTAGTAATTTCAGAAAAAACATCAAGTTAGAGGACAACGGCTTCTTCACTTCGGTAATCGCTAATAGAAAACCTCTGATAATCTCAAAGATATCTAAAGATGAAGATGAGGGGTTCATCGGAACGATTAGAAACGAAGGTTTCATGGCTTACATGAGCACACCGATTATAGCAAAAGGTGGCATACCAACCGGCGTTTTAATGCTCTACTCAAGAAAACCAAGGAATTACACGAAGCAAGAGTTGAATCTTATTGAAGCAATAAACAGTCGGATAGGTATGGTGCTTGATCGCGCCTGGCTTATTGAAAGAATACAGGAGATCAATTTTGAATCAGTGCGTGCGCTTGTCGGAGCAATTGAACTAAGAGACCCGTATACCATAGGACATTCTATCCAGGTCGCAGATCTATCACTCCTCATTGGCCGTGAATTAGAGTTTTCTGAAAGGAATCTCAATTTAATCGAATTCGCAGGATTGCTCCACGATATCGGTAAAATCGTCGTACCCGAGGCTATCCTGCAGAAGAATGGCAAGTTAACAAAGGAAGAATGGAAGATCATCAAAATGCACGCGATCCACAGTGCGAAGATAATCGAACCAGTAGCAAATCTAAAGACAGTGCGGACCTGGGTATTATACCACCATGAAAAATGGGATGGTTCAGGTTATCCAGAAGGCAGGAAAGCTGAACAAATCCCTTTGCAGTCCAGGATACTTGCGGTCTGCGATGCGTATTCAGCGATGACCGGTAATCGACCTTATCGTAATGCACTCAGTGAAGAAGAAGCCAGAGATGAAATAACCCGTGTTGCCGGAAAACAACTGGACCCAAACATCGTTGACATATTCTTGTCACTCAGTACGACTGGTTCTAGAATAAAAAAGAATTCAAGGAGGGACAAAAAGATCGTAGATATAAACTAAGGCACTCATACCTTCTCATATCGAACCTACAGGAAGCCGGCTATTATATCCGGCTTCCTGTTCTTTTTATGATCACGGATCACAATCTGGCTATTTTCTTGCCCCGAACCTTATCCAGATAGACCAGCATTATTTCAATACATCTTCCCGGATAAATCTTTTCTATCCCCTTCTTGTAAATCCTCAGTTGTTGTTGGTGCTTAACCTCCTCCTCACCGGTTTTGTAGTCAACTATAGTAATATGCCTGGCACCAACAATCAATCGGTCAATTTGACCTGACACATCTCTGTTTTTGTCTTCAAAATAAATGGGAACCTCGTTTTTACATACCACATCACGCCCGTCTTTGAAAAACAGGGATCGCAAATCCGGATCAGTTAAAGTCTCCACCAATAACGGGGTAAGTCTCTTTTCGATGGATTGCGCATCGTCAGGTTGGCGTGCATACCTATCCTGGACACTACGCACGACGTTCGTAATCAATACCTGCAATTCGATATTGTCAAGCCATTCTATTTTACTGAGCGCCTGGTGTATCATCGAACCGAATTCCATACCTTGCCTTCGAGAAACACCGATTATCTCAAGCCCTCGTTCAGTCGGCGAATACAAGGAACGCTCTTCCTTGATAAACGGACTTTCCCGTGTAATAGCGCCATACTTTTTGATTTTAGTCACCGCAGGTTTAATTTCTTTCTTCTCGCTTATCTCACCTCTTGAGTAAGTTGAAGCCCCGACTTTCTCAACGATCCTTTCGAACCAAAACCCCAACCCTCTTTTCCGGTGCTTAAACCCCAATACATGGATCCCGTTTCTTGCCCGCGTCAAAGCTACGTAAAGCAGATTCAGCTCATCCGTTTGTAAACGATCCTGTTCAGCATCTTTCAAACCTCGTAGATACTTACCATAATTCCGCCAGAATATCCTCTCAGGTTCAACACCGTTTGCTTTGTATGAAAACAGCAACTTCCTATCTTCATATGTCTTTACAGCCCAATTTGTCTCAGGTAATAGAATGACATCAAATTCTAACCCCTTGGCCTTATGGATCGTAAGGATCTGTACGCCCTGAGGATGTGCATCCTTCACCTGAATAGTCTTACCGATATCTCCAAGCCAATCAAGAAAAGAACTCAGGTGACCAAAATCCTCGGTCGTATATTCCAACGCAACATCCAAGAGGGTTGCCAGCGCGTACGTAACGTCTATTTCCAATTCTTCGTATATACTATAAATCAATTCATAGGGGTTTGTATAATGCACTAATGCAAGTAACCTCTCCAGTTTCTTTACTGCCGGCCAACCCGGGTGGCTATTACGGAGCATAAGAAAAAACGTCTTCCCACGATGCATCAAACGCCGCAATACCTCCTCGTCCATAGCAAAAAATGGTGACAAGAGAGCATGGAACAAAGCAAAATCATTTTCCGGGTCATCAAGAAACTCAAGAAGCTTAACCATGGTCCGTACATCTGTATCGCTCATAATATCACATTTTGATCGGCTTACATGGGGTATGCCTGTCCGGGTAAGACCTTCGGCAAGAGCCACACCGAATTTATTGGTGCGTACAAGTACTGCAAGATTAGAGTATTCATAACCCGGATTATCATGAAGTTCCTTGATAATCGAACATGTCCGTTCAATTATCTCTTGCCGTCCTTGTTCCATATCAGTGTATCCCCCGATTTCTTCAACCCTCACCCAGCCACCAGTATTTCCTGGTTCTACCTTGTCTTCTTTATCAAGTACAAGGTTTACAAAATCGATAACCTCTGCCTTGCTGCGATGATTTGTTGTTAATTCCTCGCGTTTGATCCTGCCTGGGTATTTATCGATCAATACGTCAAACAGTTCTGATGCGCCACCGCGCCACCGAAATATCGCTTGTTTTGGATCACCCACATAGAAAAGACTCTTTTCATCAGGATCAAGTGATACGATCTCACTGATCAAGGGAACGATTATTTCGAGCTGGCGATAGCTCGTATCCTGGAATTCATCAATCATTAAATGGCTTATTTCTGCACCGATCTTGAAGTATAGATACTCTATATCCGCACTGATTTCCAGAGCGCGCATAGTTAGAGATTCGATATCATCAAAACTAACCAAATTCCGCGTTCGCTTCTCCTCCTTGAATAAATTATGGATTTCCAGCAGGGGTTTCAAATAAATCACGATCTGCTGATCAGAAAGGGATCGCAAGTAATCATCCGTGCATGAAAACAATGTATTCAATAGTTTATCGAGATCGCTTTTTTCCATCTCCAAATTATCAGCAAACTTCACAAAATAATTTTTCCCATCCAGGTCGCAACGCAAAATGGATTTTGTGTACTCAGACTTTTCCAATACTCCGAAATCCCTCGTCTCAAGATACTGATCAACCATCACACAGAGCCTAAGCAGGTCTTTATTCAAATGCGCACCATCCTTAGTAAACCCGGCATCCCCATGTTCACGGATGAACAAAGCAAGTTGTCTCAAAGAGCGGGCAAACTCGTTTCCTTTCACCGCGACCCTGGTCCTGATATCTTGCTCGCCTTTCATCAATTCACCGAGGAAATCCAGCCATGGAATTATGCTCCAGTAGATCGACTCTATACTTGCCTTCACTCTGGTCTCTTGCGCTTGAACAAAATCCTGTATTATCTTCAACCGCGCTTCACTATGACCACTCCCCTCAAAGAATTTGTCCAGAACTGATTCATAGATAACTAATTTATAGGCATCGTCGATTATTCTGTAGCCGGGCAAAATACCGGCTGCAAATGGAATGCTCGAGAGGAAAGAAGCAAACAGACTGTGGAATGTGTAAATATTGAATTCTGAAAGGTTATCGAGCAAATATCTTTTTTTGCATTTTGCTCGTTCTTTTACATTTGAGAAATGTTTGTTAAAGTACTCGATTATTTCCATTTTTGATTTGTCATCTGAAGTTCCGTTAATAAGTAGCTCAAGGTACTCTAAAACTCGTGTTTTCATTTCAAATGCCGCTTCATTTGTGAAGGTGATGCCATATAAGGATTTCAGCGGGTAATCTGCCTCGTGTAGAAAAAGATAGAGAAAACGCTTTGTCAAAGCGCGCGTCTTACCGGCTCCAGCCGACGACATCAAAGCAGTGTGTTCTATCTTCTCAGGCACTCTTCACCCCGCAAAGGTGGGTAAAAACGCAGTGTGTGCATGACTTCTTCACAGGAGTCTGCTCAAATGCAACATCTGGTGACAAAAGCTCCTCGATCGTCGGTCGCAATATCTTCGCCTTAAAATCTTCCAGGTATCTAACAACATCACCATGCTCTACGATTTCGGTGATTCTTACATCCCCCGATATTCCGTAATATGCCAGACCGCCAATCTTTGCAAAATCACCTTCAGCAAAAATCATACCATACAATGGCAACTGAAATTCAACGAAGTCATCGCCCAATTCGTATTTCTTCCTTAATGGTATAGTTGATTTATAATCAAGAACATAATGTCGGTTATCCCGAATTTCAATTCGGTCAGGATACCCATATAGCCTTACCTTAACATTGTTTATTTGCAGAAAACACTTTACCTGCTTCTCAATTTCACTGGTGACCACTCGGTATCCTGATTTCGACCTTTCGATTTCTTTCTTCAGGAATCTGTTCATTCGCTTCTTATATATTTCAAGATCCAAGAAGTTTATCATCTTTGGACGCATTGCCAATTCACCCGTCAACGCCTTGCTCAACCTTTGATGCAGTTTTGGCTGCATTACTGTTATGTCTTCTTCTACCAGACCACCCGGGACATCATATTTGTAAAAATCCCGGAGCGCAACGTGCATAATCCTCCCCCATTCCATAGCCCCAGCTTCCTCAACGATAGTGCCGGGTTCTTTTATGCCAAGCACGTACATCAAGTAAAAACGGTATGGACACTCCCGATAGTCTTTGAGGTTAGTCGGACTAAGCCCACGTGTTGCTAGTTTGGGGATGAGTATCTTAAAGAGATCGCTGCTTTTCTTTACTGAACGTCTTTGTGTACTACGTGTCGGGTTGCTCAACGCTACTGTAGCATCGCTAAGCACTGCTCCTTCATCAATCTGAAAATCGATAAAGCGCGAACGGATATCTCTTTTCTTCTCTTCAATATATGTAATAAACACTTCTTTTTTGGCATTAAGCATCTCCGTGAAATAGTAGTGAAAGAGGCTTTCCCGTTCTTTATCATAAGGAAGACCAATCTCCTTACGTACCTGCTGATTCACGAATAGATCTTTTTCACTCCGCCTGGGGAAAACCCCTTCGTTCATCGAAGGAATGATGATGCAGTCAAAATCCAGGTTCCTTGCTTCAAGCAAACCGATCACCTGAACACCTTTCATAGGGTCACCCCTGGTTCTAAACGACGCATCCTTTAGGACATCAAGAATAAACCGCAACATCTTGATGCCTGGCTCAATATAATCACCAGCGATACGTAATTTGGCCAAGTCATTTAAACTATCCGAGAAATCGATGATACCACGAGAAGCAGTCTTCATGAGTTCTTTGTTATAGAGAAGCACATCATTCAGCATCTTAAGTAAATCCAGAATATACTGATTTAGCGATGTCGTGCATTTTACTGTATCAAAACAGTTTTCCAATAACCCGGTAAGTTTTTCGATTGTACTACCTGGGTGATCTTTGACATTAAAATAATTCAAGCGGTTCTTGATCATTGTTTCCTGCAGTGTGTAGACTGAAGATCGCACTGCATTCTCCTCAATTACCGCGTTCTTGACTAATGGGTGTTTGATGAAAATAAAAAATTCCTTATAATGAAAACCGCTCTCAACAACATTCAATAACTGCTCGAGAAAAGTATAGAGCGGTGATTGAGTCATCGACAACCCCGTCGATAAATTAAACTCAAGACCTGAGGACTTCATGATACTGATCATTGGGAACACATTTCTTTCATCGGTCAGGATAACTGCGATACGGTGGGGTTCATAGCGACTCCGTATTTTGCGGAAAATTTCTTTTAGATGGAGCGTCTGTTGTGACATAGATTCGGTCCGCGCAATATGGATTACTGGCGGCTCATATTTCTCATGACCTATGATCGTAATGTTATCGTACTTTTTTACACCAATCCTTTTCAACATCTTAACGTGTAAGTAAAAGGGGCTGGTCGGATCATTCGCTTGTATCAGACGTTTCGAGCTCGAATGGAGAATCAATTCGGCGTTCAGGTCCTGTAAAATCATCTGGATCAATAAAGTTTCCAGATGTGTCGTCGCTACAAAACCGGCTATGAGAATATGTTTGAAAGGCTGTAGCAAATCGGGGGTGAACCGGCTGAGAATAAGATTTGACTTATCAATATTGTCTTGATAACCCAAATTAACAAGACTTCTTCGGTATTCGTCAAAAATATTTCTTATTATCGTGAGTTCATGCTTGATAAACCTTTCAGGATAGTGCCCCATGCGCACAAGTTCAACCACCTGCTCGAGGCTTATACCTTCCCTTGATAATTCATCGTACAAATGAAGCAACCGTTTGCCGATCGCCACGAATTTCAAAAAAGGCAAATCGTGCCAATATTCAACCCTTAGTGATTCTACCACCTTTCTCAGAATAAAATTTCGTTCAACCCCATTGAGCATCAATCCTTTTTTACCCCCCAGGTCATCGTAGATTTTGTCAACCAGTTCTGCTATTGTTCTCATAGTTGGCGGCACCAACCCGGAGGCTTTTGAAACCTCAAGCAGGTTCCTCCGAAAATACAACTTGTTGCGCTGGGTTGGAAAGACAACTAGAATATTTGAAAAATTAGGGAAATCAGGATGAAATTGCTCGTAGAAGTATTGCGCCAGCACACGGAGAAATGGTTGTTCAATCGGGATGATCTTCACTTTACTATACAGGGAGGTCATACCTTTATTATAGATAACCGTAGCAAAAAGTCAAACTATATTGAGGGAAGTTCCCGATTCACCCCGTTAGAACTAAATATCCGTATGTTCTAACGGGGCAAGGCTCGCCTGTCTCGAACAAGGTAAGAGGAACAGTAAAAATAGTAAGCACTAACTGAGTATTGGAGACAAGAGGTATGGCTGCTTCGCAGCGGTAGAGAGCCCTACGGGCGGTTTAGGCTACTTCGTAGCGGTTGTGAGCGCTGCGCACTGTTTCTAAATTTCTAACGCTTTAAACGTTATTAACGACAAAAAATGTAGTCGTCTGATTTATCAGACTGCTCGATGAATCGAGCAACTACAATTGAGTTCTCCCGCACACAGCACACGGGATGCTCATTGCTGCAATCACACTAAAACTGTGAGCAGCATTGGCATCGACAAGCTCGCCTGTCTCGAACAAGGTGAGAGGAACAGTAATTCTTTACTCTTCGAGTAAGTCCGCACTTATGCAAAAGTGCGGGCGCATCGAGAAGTTCCTTTCTAAAAAACCGATTTTCGAGATCTTCAGAATAATAACTTGACACCATCAGAAAAAACAGTATTCTTTGTTGATTATGTTCTTTAACGAAATCACCTTAATCTTCGCATCTTCCGTTACACTCCTGACTATATGTCTTGCTTGTCTATATTTTAAGAACCGCGACAATGAAAACTTCCTTTATGCAGTCCTTTTCTTTGTATGCTGCTCCCTGGCGTTATACAGTGAATACCACATTGAACTGAACTCAGGACATGCTCAGGCGATCTTCTGGAGTAAAATAAGCTATATTGCCATCTTTGGCTTCATTTACACGTTTCCCGCATTTACCGCGATCCTTACAGGAAAAGCTCTCCGTAAAAGAACCAAGAACCTTCTTGGAATCATCACACTTGTTTGCTTTGCGTTTATCGGTTTAACTGACCTTATCGCCTCAAATCAACCGGTTACATATCTAAATGTCTTGCAGGTAGAAATTGGAACCCTCTTTCCTCTATTCATAGCTCTACTTCTGATAATAACTTGTGGTTATTATGTAAAAGCTGTGCTAATGAGAAAATCCCTACCTGAGCAATCAAGGCAGACTCCACTCATCATCGGTGTGGCTCTTGGATTCTTACTCTCATCTTTAGATGCCGCTGGAGTATTCATAGGCAGACCGCTTATCCCTGGATTTAGGAGTCCGTATATCTTAGGTCTTTACATTGTCGCAGTTTCCTTTGCCTGGGTATTTCTATCCCGATACTCCTGGGTATTTACCAGTTTGACGAAAACACGCCAAGAGGTTGAAAGGCTGACCGCCAAATCAACTCGCGACTTTGTGGAATTTGTGCAACTTATTGCTAAAACATTGGACGCTAAGGACCACTATACGGCTGGGCATTCTCTGCGCGTAATGGATTATGCAGTTAGAATCGCCAATACCTTAGATATCCCTGAGCACGAAATAGAACTGCTCAAGCAGGCTTGTTTACTCCATGATATCGGAAAGATGAGTATACCTGACGGCATATTGAACAAAAAGAAACCACTGAGCAAAAAAGAACGCGAGTACATCCTCAGTCACCCGGTAGTCGGCAAGAAGATATTAAGTACGGTCAGTGAATTCAAAGGAATACTTGACATCATTTATGCTCACCATGAAAGGGTCGATGGTAAGGGCTATCCAGATGGTCTGGTAAAAGATGGGATCCCCTTGTTAGCGAGGATACTCGCCGTTGCTGACACATATGATGCAATGCGGTCAGAAAGACCGTATCGTAAGGCAAAAAATAAAGAATGCGCACTCGACGAATTAAATAAAATAAAGGGTTCTCAACTCGATGAAGAAATCGTCGATAAATTTATTGCATCTTTAGCACAATAAAACACTGACTTCTTCAAATCTATTTTTACTGTCAAGCCGTGTATTATTAGTCTTTAAACGGACTTTTTTCTTCTGCTTCTGCTTCTTCTTTCTTCTCTTTTTGATGTTGCTGGATCAATGCTTCCCTTGATTTCCTTTCTTTCTTCTGAAGCAACACCGATACTAACCATATTATAATGACTATTGCTAAAGCAATTAAAATCCATTTCATGAAAAAACCTCCATTCTTATGCTCTTCTTATAACAATAATATTTATTTTCTTATCTCTGTCAAGTATAATCGCGACCGTAGGAAAAGATGAACTTAAGAAGTTACGAGGTTAAGAAGTTCAGACGTTCTGAGCCTCACATCTTCAAAACTTCGAAATACGCTATAAGTTTTGGGTAATTTATTGACTTAAACTGGAAATCCCTTATAATACACAGAACAGATACTAGACCAGATAGATACTGGATACTAGATATTAGATGCTAGATTCTGGATACTAGATATTAGATGTTAGATTCTAGAAAAAAAATTGGAGAAACTGGCGGGGGGATTCGGGGTCTCCACCTTTGCGCCCGTAGTTCAATTGGATAGAACGGCGGATTCCGGTTCCGCAGGTTGCGCGTTCAAGTCGCGCCGGGCGTATGCGAATTTTACTCGCATCTGTTTTGTGATGCGATTGTAAAATTCAGCATCCCGAAGGGATGAAAGGAGTAAAGCAATGGATTTTTATGAGGTAATCAAGAAAAGAAAGAGTATTAGAAAGTATAAATCAGATCCAATACCTGATGAGGTAGTAAATAAAATCCTCGAGGCAGGTCGCATTGCACCTTCAGCTAAGAATATACAACCATGGCGCTTCATAGTTATAAAAAACCCAGATATCAAGAAAAAAATAGCTGAAGCATGCCGTGGTCAACTTTGGATCGCTGACGCGGACCTAATACTTGTCGGTTGTATACTTGAGAAAATCGCCTGGGGACGTATGGGTGGTTATATGAGTTCAGGTCCGGTTGACCTGGGAATTGCTATTGACCATATGATTCTTGCCGCTGCCAACGAAGGCTTAGGTACGTGCTGGATCGGTGCGTTCGTTGAACAAGATGTTAAGGACATTCTGCAGGTTCCTGAAGATGTAAAAGTAATGGCACTCACGCCAATTGGCTATCCAGCAGAAGAACCAAAAGACCGCGGCAGAAAAGACCAGAAGGAAATAGTATCGTACGACCGATACTGATTTGCACGCAAAAGCTGAAGACACACTTCGTTGGAGTCACATCCGGTTTGGCGGATTGAAGTCACGCTGACGCTGAAGAAACAAGCGTACAGCGTCTTCAAAACACTGAGCACTATGCTCTTTGCTCTATGCGAATTTCTAAAAATTGTAGCGTACTATTGATTTTGCCTGACCAGAATTTACATCAAAATCAATGATTACACAATTGGCGACAATATTGTCCTTTGCAACCTTGAATTTGCGGGGAGTAGAAAACAAAAAGTGATCTATGACTTCTTCTTTCTTGACACCGATCACTGAATCTTGTGCTCCAACCATACCGACATCAGTGATATACGCAGTCCGGTCATTAATGATCTGTTCATCAGCTGTCTGCACATGCGTATGGGTTCCGAGACAGGCAGTAACGTAGTCGGATAGATATAATCCCAGCGCCCTTTTCTCACTTGTTACCTCGGCATGGAAATCAACAAATATGTTACAAGTTTCCTTACGCATCGCCTCAGCAATGCTTTGACCTACCTTGAAAGGATCTCTCTTTGACGACATAAATACTCGCCCTTCTAAATTTACTACGCCAATCTTAATAGCCTGTTTTTCGTAGACTGCAAATCCCAAACCGGGTACGCCTTCAGGATAGTTAGCTGGACGCAAAACACGCTTCTCCTGCTTGAGGTAATCATAAATGGCGTTGTGTTTCCAAACATGATTACCAGTAGTAATACAATCAATCCCAACTTTAAATAGTTGTTTGGCTGTTTCTCCGGTAATACCAATCCCACCTGCTATATTTTCGCCTTGAGCAATAGAGAAGAAAATATCTTCTTTCTTCAGTAATTCTGGAAGGTTTGCACAAACCTTGGTTCTACCTGGACTACCGACAATGTCTCCAATAAATAGTAACTTCATAACACAGATTTCACAGATGAAGATATAACATAAATTACACAAATAAAAGACACCGATAACACAGATTTCACAGATGAAAATATAACACGAATTACACAGACAAAAGACACAGACAAAAAATGTAGATAATACTGATTAAACATAATGGAAGGCAATAATATCACAGAATCGTGGAAAGGATATCAATATATTCATCTATCTCGCTCTTACTTCTTTTTTCGGTAACCGAAACTAAAAACTGATTTTTTAGCTGCTTATCGAAAATTGACAAAGGTACACCACCGAATATCTTGTACTGAAGAAGAGAATCTAATATTTGATTGGCTGGTTTATCGGTTTCGACGACGAATTCTTTAAAAAACTCTTGGTCAAACCATGGTTTAATGCCTTTCAGTTCCTTTATTTTGTTGAATAAGTAGTGACTTTTTGCTAAGCATAAGTTGCCAATATCAATAATACCCTGCTTACCGAGGCTACATAAATATATTAAAGAACTCAATGCACATAATGCCTCGTTTGTACAGATATTAGAAGTCGCCTTTTCCCGACGGATATGCTGCTCACGCGTCTGCAAAGTCAAAACATAACCACGTTTACCATCGACATCGGTTGTCTCACCAACAATGCGACCTGGCAATGATCGTACATATTTCCGTCGGGAAGCAAAAATTCCTAAGAGAGGACCGCCAAACCCCTGTGCAATCCCCAATGCCTGACCTTCACCAACCACGATATCAGCATTGTACTCACCAGGCGGTGCTATGACACCTAAAGAAATAGGATCGACAACGGCAATCAACAGCCCTCCACGTTTGTGCACAATCTGTTCTATCTCTGCTACGTTTTCAAGAAAACCATAGAAATTGGGTTGTTGAATACAAACACAGCTGGTATTATCGTCAATGAGCCCCTCAAGACTTTTCGTATCGATCAGGCCATTTTTTGAAGGACAAGATACAATCTCCAAATCACATTCTTGCGTATACGTATGTGCTATTCTCTGGTAAAATGGATGTACAAGATCAGCAAGTATCACCTTGTTCTTTCTTGTAATAGTACATGCCATATGACATGCTTCAGCTAACCCTGAACCAGCATCATACATTGAAGCATTGGCGACATCCATGTCCGTAAGTTCGCACACCACGCTTTGATATTCGAATATGCTCTGCAAGGTTCCTTGTGATACCTCTGCCTGATAAGGTGTATAAGCTGTGTAGAATTCACTGCGCAATAGCAAGCTGTCGATGATCGCGGGGATGTAGTGATCATAAACACCCGCGCCTAAGAACGAAACATACTCACTGCTATTATAGTTCTGACTTGCCAATTCCTTTAAGATTTTTCTAACACCACATTCACTCACCGCGTCGGGCAAACCACATTTGCCTTGGTGTTGCAGATCCTTTGGGATAATCTGGTCAATCAAATCCGAAAAAGACGATACTCCAAGTTTCGCTAGAATATCTTTTTCGTCCTGGGGGGTAAGTGGTAAATAGTGCATTACTGTTTTGCTATCAACGCTTTGTATTGTTCCGGGGTTAACAAGGTTTCAACCTGCTTTAGATCATCAACCTTTATTTTGAAAAGCCATCCTTCACCATACGGATCTTTGTTGATAATAGAAGGATCATTGACTACTTTTTCATTTATTTCAATGATCTCACCATTGAGACCAGCATATAGATCATTCACAGCTTTAACCGCTTCTATTGTCCCAACCGGTTCACCTACTTTTACTTTTCTGCCGACTTCTGGTGGTTCGACCATGACAATATCAGATAACTCTGACTGCGCATAATCAGTAAGACCTTCAAGTGCCGTTTCACCCTCTATTTTTACCCACTCATGTTCCTTCGTGTATTTCACCCCTTCTATAATGTTTGCCATCTTACCTCCTTATAGGCCAAATACCTAAATTCTTGTATAATTCTATTGCCTTCTCGAACTATGTTTCAGCCCGGTTCTGCACCCTTTACTTATGTGTTCCATGTTTATAAAACGGACCTTTGATGATTTCCGCATCTACCGGGGTCTTACCTATAACTTTGATTCTTGTACCTACTTTATTATGAGGTTTCTCAACATAGCCAATGCCCATCCCCTTATTCATCGATGGAGAAAAGGTCCCCGAAGTCACGAATCCGATCTTTCCATCTTCAGCATGAATCTCTTGATGGGGTCTTGGAATGCCTTTACCGATCACTTCAAAACCAATAAGTTTTCGTTTGATTCCAGCTTCTTCAATCTTTAATAGACTATCCCGACCAATAAAATCGCCTTTGTCAAATTTGACGACCCAGCCTAACCCTGCTTCTAAAGGGTTAGTTGTCTTGTCTATATCATTACCATAAAGACAGTATCTCATTTCAAAACGCAACGTGTCTCTTGCGCCAAGGCCGATTGGTTTAATATTGTGTTCTGCTCCTGCATCAAATATCATCTGCCAACACTGTACAGCGTATTTCTTGTCCACGTACACTTCAAAACCGTCTTCACCAGTATATCCGGTGCGTGAAAGAAGTACTGGGATATCCTTCATTTTTACCTCAGTTGCCCAATAATACTTTAATGTTGAAAGGTCCAAATCAAAAAGCTTCTGCATGGTGAATTCAGCCTTTGGTCCTTGAATTGCCAATTGACCTATATCATCACTGATGTTTTTGATATCGATATCGTATTTCTTATTATTGACAATCCACTGATAATCCTTGTCTGTATTCGCTGCATTTACAATAAGCAAGATTCGATCTTTTAGGTTATATACCAGAAGATCATCAACAATACCAGCATCAGGGTACAGCATAGTTGCATATTGAACCTGATTCAATTCGAGCTTTGATGCATCATTAGTTGTTAAATAATTAGCGAATTTCGACCGGTCTTTACCCAAAATCTCAATCTCCCCCATGTGAGACACATCGAAGACGCCAACGCCGGTGCGTACAGTACGGTGCTCATGGATAATACCCTCGAATTGAACAGGCATCAAAAATCCAGCGAATTCAACAATCCTTCCGCCATTTTTCACGTGCATTTCGTAAAAAGGGGTCTTTTTGAGCATGAGGTTATTATAACCGAAAAACGCAAAAAGTCAACGGAAGAACATTGACATAAACCGACGAACGAATAGCTATTCACGGATTTTTGTAGTATGAAAACCATCAAGAGCCATCGCTCTTTTTTAACAAAAAAGGGGGTGGTTTATTACCACCCCCTTACTTAATTTACTTCAAGAATATCGTTTTCTTTACAATCGATTGTTCACCAGTATTTAGCCTGATAAAGTACACACCTTGAGGTAAATTTCTAGTATTGAAAGTCTTACCATAAGTACCAGCTTTTTGTGCAGAATTCGTCAATGCACTAACCAATCTACCGGTCACATCGAAAATTGATAGATTAATTAAAGCTTCTTTAGGTAAAGTATACTGAACAGTGAATTCTTTGTGAGCTGGATTCGGAAATACATTTAGCATGAGCTGTCCTGAACCAAACAATGCATTGTCAGCGCTCTGCGGTCCTCCACCACCTTTGCCTGATTCTTGTTCATATTCATAAATCACCAATGCCGCGCACACTGCATCATTACCGAAGATCTTTACATTAATTGCAGTATCAGCGTACAAATTCTCCGGCAATAGCTGTTTGTAGACAATTAAACTCTCTGGTGGAAGAGTTATATTTCCAATCAGAATATTGTCAATTTTAACTGTAATCGGCAGATTACCATAACCTTCCTGATATGCATAGGCTGCCAAGGCATATTCTCTTTCTGGCTTCAACATCTCAAACTGGTATTCAAGATATTCAGTATCATAATCTATCCTCTTGTAAAATTCAGTGCCGTACTGCACATAACCCTCACGATGTAGATTAAACGGTGAGGCTTCAATTTCTCCACCTTCAGCAATATAAAATGCAAGATCTTCATCAGGATTTGAACCACCAAAGGTATAATTTTCGAACATAACATCAAAGGGTGCATTGTCTTTTTCAGCCCAGGTGAAATATACTATAGTTCCAAGAACTGTTTGTTTATGAACTATATGGGGATAATTTGATTCATCATCTGGACTATTGCTAATATTAATTGGACCAACCCAGCCAGTTCCAGCATTATACCAGAAATAGATTTCACCTTTTCCATTCACATCTGCAAAACAACTCATTGCATTGCCACCAGTAAACACAGGATAGTCTAAACGATAATCAGTTGAAAAACTCTCATAACGTGTCCAGTAATGTCTGCCATTTGTATAAACTGCATATTTACGGTAGATATCACCAAATCTCTCCCAGACCACGTAAACATTTGTACCAGCAACTTCAATAGAAGGATGATGAGAGTTATTAGTGGAAACAGTTTCTTCATCACCCCAGGTTCCTGACACTGTTCTTGAACGATACCTTATTTTGTTGTTATCTTCCCATACTACATGAATTTCTGGATGGCTTCCACCAGGATTCATAAAACCAATACTCGGATTTATTCCTGAACCAAAATCAGGGTCAGTCGAAGGCGGATCTGGAATATAAAAGTCAAATTCAGTATAGTACACGTTATCATTTTCTGTATTTGCATAAACAACTCGACCTTTACTATCAGTACCAACCACGAATGATGGTGGACCAAAGTCATAATCTGTCGTCACAATTGGTGTTGGTAGAGTCCAATTGTAGTCTGATATATGTCTTGCAAAATAGATTGTATCCCTCGTACCCTGTGCCCACCAGACAATACCTGGTATTGGTGTTTCTGCATTTGGATTTGAACTTATTGCTGGATTACACCCATAACCAATTTCCATCTTGCGTGACCAGGTTGTACCTCCATTATCCGAGTGAACAGCATAGATAACTCCACCACTCTCATAAGTTATCCAATAATCATCTACACCACCTCTGATCATTTTCTTTGCTGAATTCGTGCTCGTTGCCTTATTTGTACTGCTTGTCAGATGTTTGACTTTATATTGTGGGTAGAATACATATGTACCCTTTGGTGTTGCTGCATAGACTTTATCACTCTGCGAATTATCAATCGTCAGGTCATTTATATAGACTGGCGGATTCTGCCCCGGTTCCAGAGTGAATTGAAACCACTCCGCTGCACCATCAACTGAACAATATAGATAATTTTCATCACTGTTATAATCTTGTTGCATCAGTGCATAAAGAATTACAGGCTCTTCTGGATCAATTTCTATATCTTTATTGTAGTAATGAAGTAATCCGGAATTTTTAAATACCCAATTATTAGCTGCATCGATAGTTTTGAAAAGACCATCCTCTCCACCACAATATATGTTGACGTACTTAATTGGGTCAACACCAACTGCATTTAACGCACCAGATAAACCATTGTTCTTAAGCGACCATGATTGTCCACCATTGGTAGTCTTGTATAGTTTAGGAAGATATGGACTATCAAACGTATACCCAGCCGTATAAACTATATTACTGTATTGAGGATCTGCTTCAATCGCATTTAAACGACCTTCAAATGTAAAAGGAAATTCGTAGCAACTTACCCAACCGTTATAAGTATAAAAAACAGAAGGTCCACCAACGCCAAATATTGAAGAGCTTGCATATGCTGAATCAGGGTTAGTGTATGAAAGAGTGATATCGGTGATTCCTTTTGCGAATGCATAGTTATCCCAATTCAAACCTCCGTTAACAGTTTTAACAATATGTCCAATATTTCCCCAGTATGAGGCGTATATGATATCTGTATTTTGACGGTGCAATTTCAACATCGGTAGGTTCAAAGTCATGATCAATGTAGACCCACTGCCAATTGTTACCTGCATCATAACTTTTTATTATCCCGTCAATTTGATCAAATGGTGTATATGATGTCTCGAATATATTTGAATTTACCGCTGAGATATCATCGCTCTCGGCTAGCTTGTAGCCATTGCTCTTTTCTTGCCAAAGGTTACCATAATTAGCACTTTTGTAAAGGGCAGCATACGCACCAACAAATAGCCAGCCAGGTGTCTGTGGGTGTTGAATTAAGGAACGAAGATTCCTATCAACAATACCATTGTTACTTTCAAACCAACTGCCACTATTGCCGTAATTTGTGCTTTTATAAAATCCCCACGGCCAAAATGTTGTATACATAATTTGACCTGCAGTATTTTTCTCAATTTCTAAAGCAGTTGGTTCAGGAGTTGGTAGATAAGGACCTAGTCTAAAAACTTCTTGCCATGTTGAACCATTGTTTTGTGTTCTATAAATCACTCCGCAATCGCCATCCCAATCTCTAACACCAACAAATAACGCATTGGGAAGTATGTCAGTATTTAGTGTTAAACAATAAATATCTGCTAATCCTGCGGGAGGATTCAATCGAATCCAATTATTTCCTCCATCTATGCTTTTCCATACTGAATTGTTAGTGGCAACATAAAGAATTTGAGGGCTGTTAGGGTTTACCCAGATATCTCTAACTGTATATGAATGGATTAAACTTGAACTTCCGCAAGGATTCCATTGTTCTCCACCGTTAATTGTTCTGAAGATTGTATAATCAACATCTGTATACCATTCAAAACCAGCATAGATGACATTTGGGTTATTTGGATCCATGGCAAAACATAAGGGATTGGTATTGGTAATCCCATAACTCTTTGACTCCCAGGTCTGACCCCAATCAGTAGATTTCCAGACTGGAGTTGCATCATTCTTGCCGATGTAAACAACTCGTGCATAATTTGGTTCAGTAATCACACAGGTAGGATTTGTGACTTCTGGGTGTGTATATATCGAATCCCAGTATTCCCCTTCGTTCACTGATTTATAGAGTTTATGGGTCCTATCCGCGGCATAGATGACCCAGGTAGAACCATCCTGTCCCATACTCATATCATCCGCCCTTCCTGCAGGCGGACCATTTAATGACTGCCACTCTGCTGAGAATACCGTTAGTGGCAGACTTATGATTAATGCTATTACTTTCTTCATTTTACCCTCCACAAATTTTCCCCAAATCTTTTATTTGACCAGAAAATTTAGTGTCCCGAGCTTGTCGAGGAACTTCATTCTTGCTTTGTCTGTGCAAAACATAGATGCACACAGATATTTGTCTCCAATTCTCCGTGTCTCCATTTCTCCCCTTCTCAGGTTCATTTCACCACCACTACTTTTTTAGTAGTATACTCTTCTTCTGCCCTGAGCATTATAAAATAAACACCATCACACACCTCTTTGTTAGAACTTAACACAAAATAACCAGAAACTTGATGCACTGGAAAGTTATCTACAACCCTTCCAGTAACATCCATTATTAATATCTCAGCTTTTTTATAATCTCCTAAATTATAATAAATAAAAGAATTTCTCGTTAGAATTGTGGAACAATTTAATGATAAATCTGGAGAATAAAATCGGAATTTATTTGTTTCATCTATTCCGGTAAGATTTTTTCGTTTGTAGTAAATCTCGTCTGTCCTGTTGACTGGATCATCACGTTGATCAGACCAGAACAGATGCAGAAATTTACTACCACTACTAGTTAATGAAGGTGAGCGAGACCACTCAGGTGCATCTGTCAATCTTACCTCATTCTCCCAGGTCTGCCCCAAATCAATACTCATTCGATAATATGTCTCAAAATTATTATTAAAACCATGTCTGTCATCTTCCCAGACTAAATGCAAATTATTATCTTCAGCAAGAATGTCTGAAGCAACTGCCCGATGCTGAACAGTCAATGAATCAATCTCTTCCCATGTATTACCTGAATCCCTGCTCGCTCTGTAAAATATGTCTCCAGTCCAGGCATAAGGCGAATATTTATAGTCATACCAGGTGATATGAATTCCGCTGCTATCATCCGTATCCATTGCCGGACGCTGACCAGCAACTGAGTCATTCTGTGAGACCATAATGCTATCAAGCCAGGTTTGACCACCATCATAACTAAGAACTTGGAAAACTTCGGTACAAACCGGAGACCCGCCCTTGGCATACGAAATAATAAGACTAAAAACATCAGCTGAAATACTACGTATTCGAGGTGAGGAACTCGCCCTTGTTATTTCAATAATCGGTTGCCAATTATTACCACCATCATAACTTTTCGTAAATCGTAAGACACCCAGCGAACCAATTGTACCAGCAATATAGACCGTATCTCCAATTGCGCAAATCGATGAATAGGTCATCCCGGGCACGATTGAGTCTATGCTCTCCCAGCTTTCTCCGCCATCCATGCTTCGCCGATAAAGTAAACCGAAATCATCCTCAAACCATATAACATGAACAACATTGCCCCACACTGCAACCTGCGGCATTGTTGAACTCTGCGTATCCTCCACGCTCAACATCACATCATCTCCCCAAGTCTCACCCGCATCAGTGCTGCGTTTGTAGAAAACTTCTTCAAGAACAGTTAATGAATCCCAATAATGCTCCCACCAAACAAGGTAAATCGTGTCACCGTTGCATGCAGCCTTTGGATCCATTGAAGCACCTTGTCTGTAGGTCAACCTCATATCCTCAGTCCAACCAGATTGCGCATTAAGAAAGATTGATGGATTCAAGACTAAAAAACAAATGATAAAGGAAATTACATAAGTGTTTCTCATTGTTACCCAACCCGGTAATTATACTGTTGATAGCAGAGAAGTCAAGACCTTAATTTTTGTTGCTTTCATTGTATTTCCTTACTGTCATGTTTAAGAATATTGTAATGATTGGCTATATTCGATAAAGCAATTCTTGGGTATGGGTAAATTGTAATTGTCAGATCATAAGCACCAAAGTATTGAAAATAAAGGAATAAATTAGCAGGGCAGTGATTGATCTAAAATAACTTTTAACCTTTCATTTGAGCTTTGGCTTTATTAAGAATTTGCCACGAATCCCTAACGATCTCTATTTATCTCGCCAGAATTGTAGTCTTTTTTGCCTTTATGACCTTGTTTTGATTGTAATATTCAAGATAAACAATATACAAACCTGTTGGCAAATCTTTGCTACCTGTTTTGCCATTCCAATAAGTAGTGCCAGACCCTAATAAACATAACTCCTTTCTGCAAAGAAATCGCACTAATTTACCACGGCTGTCAAAAATCGCAATACTCAACAAACCACCAGCATCTGGGAGCCGGTAATCGATCTGTAAATTGTCTTCGATACCATCATTATCCGGGGTAAAAATGGCTGGAGAAAGCACCAATTCACCGATCTCACCCACAACCCTGAGTTCCTTAAATGCCAAGTTATTCGTTAGGTCTCTGTCACCGGGGAAGTTCACTTGAAAACCAAGCATATGCATGCCTTGTTCTGGGTATTTATATGTACACACAATAGAAACACTATCTGAGGCATAGACAAGGAGTCCGGCAATTTGAGTTATTAACTCATCCGAATTCAAGATGCTATCATTATTCTTATCATCAAAGACTGTCAGAGAATATTCATCGGTTTCTCTAAGACCATAGTTCTTAATTCTCATTGCAATATTTACGTCTTCCCCAGTATTTACAATGGCTGGAGTGAAAATAATAGACTGTGATTCAATCGCAAGATCAAGTGCATTAGTAGTACTGTTTTCTCTACCTGGAGTACAGCCACCTGAATCTATACACGTATGCCAGTTAGTAACAGTATCAGGCAATGATAGCTCAATACGTTCCCATGATATGCCATCGCCTGGATCAGAGGGGAAATAGTCCAGTGTGTCGTAAGGGGTTCCAAAGGATGTCGTACAGGCATGAAGAATTGAAAAAATGATCAACGGGTCTGATGTCTGAAGTCCATTACCGATCGTTGTATCATCAGTAGTGAGAACCAATGTTGAATCAGGGAAGTCATAGGGTTGAACATTACCTCCGGTTGTGTCATGACTTGTATATTCACGGTCAAGAATCAACCCATACGAATAAGGATAAAGGAGCGTGGAATGAATTCTCAAACCCGGATATTTTATGAGGATCGCATCATCGTCCCAAGGACAGATATCATCAGGGCTGACATCAAAGTCATCGATGAGATAATTCAAGAGATCGAGCGTATCAGTACTCAGGTTATAGATCTCAATATACTCATTTCTATCCCCACAGGTCTGTTCTGAACCTCTAACATTAGACATCACCTCTGTGATGATAATCGGTGAAGCCGCAAAAATAGACAGTAATACAAGCATTCGCTTCCTCCAGAAAAAAATAAAGTTATTAAGTTATTGCCGCAAAGCAGTTATTGAGTAACTGAGTAATTAAGTTATTTACTCTTCGAGCCTGTCTCGAGCGAAATCGAGAGGCTTGTCGAGAAGTACCTCAACGTGTCATTGCGAGAACCCTGAGCTTATCGAAGGGGACGAAGCAATCTCTGGAGATTGCCGCGCTCACTGCGTTCGCTCGCAAAGACATAGCAGAGAATTCTCAGCGCTCAACGCACACTCCGTTATTTATCCCAGGAGCGAAGCGACATGTCTCCAATGAAATGTGTCCTCAGCCGACCTGTCTCGAATTATTATGAGAGGAGGCGTGTCTTCAGTTCGCGAATGCGAACATGATCCCAGCGTAGCGGGACACCTTACTCCCTCCGCCTTATACTCTCTTCGCTCTACTCTCTACGCTTTACGATCTTCACATTGGTGCATCTCACTACGTTCGATACATTCAATTTTCCAGCCAAATCATAGATTTGGGGAAAATTGATGGAGGCGGCGGGAATTGAACCCGCGTCCGAAACACTTCGATGATAAGGACTACATACTTAGTCTCTTTATGTTTCTCCTCATGCGTCACCAAGAGACAGGTCTGCATGAGATAGCCTTTTTAACTATCCTATCAATCCATAAGGCGTGAATTAATAGGTTTCAGCCCTATATGACGCCTGGCCCTGAGCTGGGCTGACCACCCAGGCAGACGTAGCTGCAATTATTATGCAGCTAGTGCATATCCGTATTCAGGATGTTTTTTTCTCAGGTCGGATTAACGAGGTGGCCAGAACCCTCGGTATGCCCTTTTTCATTTCAATCGTCTCGTCGAGACCGATCGCCCCCATAAAAACATTATAGACAATTCCTTCGATTTGTCAATACAGTTCTACATTTCAGACAATCAAGACCTTCATTTGGTAAACTGATATTCCACAATAAGAAGAAGCCAGGACTCTAAAAATCAAAATAACCAGCCAAGCCAAAGGTGTGGTCATAGTCTGTCTCATCATTATAATAACCGTGTTTATAGATATGCAAATTGTGGCAGAAATCCACCTTAAGACCTATATCTGGAAACTGAATACCGAGGCCCCATGTTATTACGTCATAGTAAGAAGTACCGCTATAGCCATAATCATAACTGATATTCGTATAGCCAAAACGCACTGGCACTATTTTAAGCAGACGTATTTCTGTTCCAATACCAAGGCAATTCTTGTGGATTGAGTAAGGAGTGCTTACTTCAGTAAAGGTCAATATCTCTTTCTTGTACTGGATGCCCAGCAATCCAAAACCCTCGTTCAAATAAGCCATGCCAAAACCCATATTTGTCTGGTGTCCAGGAATATACCCGTAATAGAAATCATCCCATATAAGGGGTGGTGGTGAGACATAGCCAAGTTGAAAACCAAAGTTCACATGTTCATTTCCAAACGGCAATTTGTAGATCGATCTCACATTTACGGATTTTAGTAGACCACTATCAGGAATTGTACCAAGTGTAGCTCTGATACCCATGTCAAGATTTGAAGAGGAATGTATGATCGGTACTGCAAACTCATGTATTACAGTATCACCATACTCTCGACTGTATTCCTTATACTTGTAGTCAAACCCACCCTGCCAATTTCCTGAACCAGAACTGATTAACAGACTTGGTTCGTAGCAAGTCACTTTAGCCACATCAAGGGATGTGCCATAAAAACTACTGTCTTCTTCAGTCAACTTGTGGTACGCGCCGCGAAAACCAATGCTCAACCTTGATAAAACATTCCAGCTTGCCATCAGAGAATAGCGCATTACATCACGTTCTGATTTCGACGTCGCCATATAATATTCTGATTCTTCAGCTGCTTTTGTTTTTGAAAATGATCCACCAAAGGCGATTTTTTCTCCAGGTTTGAAAATGCCGCTAATCGCCCCTGCCCCAGCATGCCATTCCTGATTATATGCTGTATCACCAAAGACTGTGAAGCCGTAAAGAAAAGGTATACATATCTCGGATTGACTTTTATTATCGCTGACCGCACCAGCTGGCGATTCGCCATAATCATAGGCATTGATTTCATTAATGCGCTCGATTATTACAAGATCAAGATTACCGATCCCGGCAAGGCGCAGGTTCTTGCTGAGCATGTTTGGTTCATAGTCATAGTAATAAGCAAAGCATATGCTCACACTGAGCAGCATGCCAAAAAAACACAAGGGTAAATAGTATCTTTTGTTCATCTTTCCTCCTGAATTATTGTAGATAAAATAATCAACCTGTCAATAGACTTTATCGTATTCGTGTTTTGCTTTTCGCTACAAAAGAGAAATCTTAAATCTTAAATCTACAATTTGAAATCTAAAATCTGAAATTCTATATGCCCCTTCTGAAATCTTAAATCTACAATCTTAAATCTAAAATTTGAAATCTGAAATTCTATATGCCCCTCAGGTGTTCATAACCGGTTGGGGTAATGCGCTTTACTTTTCCTCTGAATGATACAAATAACCCCCGTCCTTTCATGATCTTGCCGATTCTAAAAACTTTGACGCCAGATATCTTTGGCAGATAACGCGCTGCGAAAAGCAATTCAAAATCCTCACCTGAAGCCATAATAAAATCCAGGGGTTCAATCCCTGTCATAGCACAGAACTCACCGACTTCAGAATGTATTGGCACATGTTCTTTTTCAAGTATTATCTTCACATTACTTTCCACCGCAAGATGATTGGCATCAGTTGACAAACCATCTGAAATGTCAATGCAAGCCTTGGCGTATTTCATCAATAACCTGGCTTCTTTTATCCGTGGTTCAGGATAGAGGTGCTTATCAACCGCTACCGGGTACTGTTTGCGCGGCAGGTCTTTATCGAGTACTGCACGACCAACCTCAGCAAGCCCGAGGAAATTCGTCACAAAGAGCGTCTGACCAGGCTGGGCTCCTGAACGCATCAACGGCTTCCCCGCCCTCCCGATAACTGTGATTGTCAAACCAAATCCCGGGCTTTCAACAATATCACCGCCACTGATATCGAACGCATATTTTTTGCCGAGCTTGTCAAACCCCTGATAAAGTTTTTTGATATCATTGAGCCCGATTTTTTTTGTGAGGTTCAAAGAAACCAATGCACACAACGGTTCAGCACCCATCGCCGCAAGATCTGAAAGACTTGCCGCCATTGTATGCCAGCCCAGGGCGTACATGGAAAAATATTTTAGATCAAAATGAATATTCTCGAAAAATGAATCAGTAGATACTACAAACCCATTGCGAAAAACCATTGCGTCATCACCGATGCCCTTTAAAATTTCCTTTCTCTTTCCTGGAAATCGCTTGCGAATGAAATCAATAATTGCTAACTCACCTTTGCTCTTATTCATTATCGATATCCATCTCTACCCCGTTAGAGATAGGAAACGCTTCAGTCTATTCTTCAAGTATCGTTTACCCATTCCAGTCTTTAAATACTTTTCTCTAGCTTTCGCTGTTCTCTTTCCTCATAGTTCATATCTTTGTCTCTGTAGTCCATATTCCCAGTCTGAAACATTCGTATTTGGAATTTTGATATTGTGCCGTAAACGAGCATCCTCGCTTCTGAAATACCAGAAACGGGATTTAGTATTTAGGATTTCGTATTCAGGATTTATACAATTAGACATGAAACTCAACTACATCCTCATCACAGAGGATATGGTTTTTCTCAACCCGTTGTCCAGCATAGCCTTTTTCATTCCAGAGTCGTGCATATTTAAGGTTCTTCTTAAAATCCTTATGAATATGTTCAGCCGCATCGATCAGCGTAGTCCCTTTGGGAAGAACAACTGGGTCATCTTTGACAATTGGGTTTCCTTTCTTTTTAGTATATAATCTAATAATATCCAGTTTATCAAAAATCTCCTTTTGTAGCGTATCTATACCCTGTGAATCGATTGTTGAAACCGAAATAATGGAAAATTCATCCTGATATCTACGGGTAAAGACGCGGCGCGCACTTTCATCAGATTCTGCGTCTGCTTTATTCAATACAATGAACATCTTTTTCACATCACCAAATTCATGTTTTGTGACAAAGACATTTTTGCTGTTAAGCGCCTTGCGTATTCCTTCAAAATCACGCATCAGGTCTTTGCCAATATCTAACATAATAAGAAGCAAATCACCATTGCGATAAAGCCCGTACAGCCATGCCGGAGCTTCTTCATAGAGTGCCGGCGTATCGACTATTTGAATCTTCATGTTCTCGAAATCCATCATGCCAACCTTGGGCAATTGCGTTGTATAGGGGTAAGACCCAACTTCTGAATGTGCATTACTCAGTACATTCAGCAAGGATGACTTACCACAATTTGGTAAACCCACAAGCACAACCTGACCAGCGCCCTGTTTTTCAACCTGATACCATGTTCCACCTGACCCCTTTGATTTTTTTTGTTTTTCAATAGTCGTTTTGAGTTTAGATATCTTTGTTTTTAATTCGGCTTGGAGTTTTTCAGTTCCTTTATGTTTAGGGATTATAGAAAGAAGCTGCCCGAGATAAGCTAATTTCTCGCGCGGCTCTTTTGCTTCACGGTATTGTTTCTCTACTTCAAAATACTGCGGAGGAAGATTTGCCGGCATGATTGAATAATTTCGCTAGGTCGCTACGTCAAACCGGTTATCCTACCTTCATCATCGACATCCACTCTCTCTGCATTTGAGATTTTTGATAATCCGGGCATGAGCATCACCGTACCGGTTAAGGGAATCAGAAAACCAGCGCCTGCAGATATGTTTATACCCCTGATTCTAATCTTAAAGTCTTCAGGCAAACCATAGAGGTCAGGGTTATCTGATAGCGACATATTTGTCTTGGCAATGCAGATTGGCAGTTTATCCATTTTGAGTCGTTTGATACGCTTTATATTTTTTTCTGCTTTCGGCGTATAAACAACCTGTGTCGCGCCATAAATCTCCCTTGCCACTTTCTCAATTTTCTCTTCAATACTATCTTCAAGATCATAAATCGGACGCATGCAGCATTTTCCATTTTCAACCTCCTGACATACCATTTCAGCAAGTTGTACAGCCCCTGATGCCCCCTGCTCAAAAGCACGTACTTCAGCACACTCGGTCTTTTTACCACGGCAAAAATCCTTCACCATCTTTATTTCATCTTCTGTATCGCCCTCGAAGATATTGAGCGCAACGACCGGTGGAATCATAAGCTTATCCATGTTCTCGATATGTTTCCCGAGATTTGAAAGTCCTTTTTTGAGATGGTCAATACTACCTGAACGCGGATCTTTTTTCAATGCCCCACCGTGTAGTTTCAAAGCGCGGACTGTAGCCACAAGGACTGAACCATCCACATAAACATCACCTGCTCTGGTTACGATATCGATAAACTTCTCAGCACCCAAGTCTGAGCCAAAACCCGCCTCAACAATCGTATAATCAGATAGGTACTGTGCCATCTTCATAGCCAGGATACTACACGTACCATGTGCTATATTAGCGAACGGACCACAATGTACAAAAGCTGGGGTATGGTCGATCGTCTGCACAAGATTCGGCTTCAAGGCATCCTTCAAAAGGGCGGTCATAGCACCGTTTACACCAAAATCCCGTGCATAGATCGGTTTCCTTTCCATATCAAAGGCAACCAAAATATTAGCCAGTCTTTCTTTCAACTCAACAAGGGACTGCGATAGGGCAAGGATTGCCATAACTTCACTTGCCGCGGTAATGATGAAACCATCTTCACGTGCCGGACCATTTGCTTTACCACCCAGACCAACTACAATATCGCGCAGACTTCGATCATTCATATCCATCGCACGCGTAAAGAAAATCTCTCTTTCATCAACACTGAGTTTATTTCCAAAATGCACGTGACTATCAAGCACCGCAGCTAAAAGGTTATGGGCAGCGCTAATCGCGTGAAGATCTCCGGTGAAATGAAGATTTATGTCCTCCATGGGTAAAACTTGGACATAACCGCCACCCGCGGCACCGCCTTTAATGCCGAAAACAGGACCCAATGATGGCTCGCGCAGAGCAACTATTGATCTCTTACCAATGCTATTGAGTGCCATGCTAAGACCGATTGATACCGTAGTCTTACCTTCACCATATCGTGTCGGCGTCATTGCGGTAACCAAAATCAGCTTGCCTTGTGGTCTTGCCTTCAATTTCTCAAAGAACTGCAGGGATATCTTTGCTTTGAACACGCCGCAAGGAATAACATATTCTTCATCAATACCCAAATTTTTAGCAAGTTCAAGGATTGGTATCAATGTGGCTTCTTGGGCGATTTGCAGGTCACTTTTCATACTTTAGTATAACCTTAAATTTCAGTGCTGTCAATAATGTCCTAAAGTAATAGCCATAATAAATCCATCACCGCTTGCAGCATGACATAAATACTTGCATTATCCAAAAAAGTGAATACTATTCTTATATGCTTTATAAAGATGCTGGCGTCGATATTGATGTTTTGAATCTAATAAGAAAGGGTATTGGTAAACAGGTATCAAAAACATTTAAGAACCGAGGTAAATCTTCCTTTGGTCTTTTCGGCGGCATCTACCCAATAAATAATGAATATTTGGTGAGCAGCGTTGACAGCGTGGGTACGAAAATACTCGTTGCTTGCGGCGTTGGTAAACATAATACAATCGGGCAAGATATTGTGAATCACTGTATCAATGATATCCTGACAACCGGTGCGATACCTCTCTTTTTCATGGATTATATCGGCTTTTCAGAGATTGAAAAGAATGTCCTCATTGATATTGTTAAAGGTATTGTCATCTCATGCCGAAAAGAAAAAATCCTTCTGATCGGTGGCGAGACTGCCAAGCTTATGAGGTTTTATCCAAAGGGTATTTATGATCTTGTCGGTTTCGTTGTAGGTAAAGTCAACAAGAAGAAATATCTCGATACCTCAAAGATAAGACCTGGTGATATTTTGCTGGGCTTGAGATCTTCAGGACTCCATACCAATGGATATTCACTGGCACGTAAGGTTCTACTTAGAAAATATACCTTCTCCTCATATATCCCTGAGTTGAAATGTACGGTCGGAGAAGAACTACTGAAAATCCACCGCTCATACAGAAAAGACCTGGAGCCCAAACTCAAATGCATTAAAGGCCTGGCCCATATCACTGGAGGCGGCTTCTACGACAACATAAAACGTATCCTGCCTGAGAAATGCTCGGCAATAATAGATAAGAAATCATGGCGCCCCCAAGCAGTGTTTAAACTAATTCAAACCTTGGGTAAAGTTCCCGAACAGGAGATGTATCGGGTCTTTAATATGGGTATTGGAATGGTCGTTATCATTGACAATAAAAATCTGCGCTTCTTCAAAAAATTAAGGCCCAGGATCATTGGTGAAATAGTAAAAGGTGATTTTGGGGTTAGAATTACTTAACCCACATTATTCATATTGAATTTGTTTAACCTTCAGAAAACATAATACCAGTCTTACTTTGCGCCTTTTTTAGACCCCAGTCAAATTCAACACTCTGTTTTTTCTATTGTCATTGCGAGGAATCCTGAGCTTGTCGAAGGGGACGAAGCAATCTCTGACAAAAGGAATAAGATTGTCCCGCTTTGCGAGGATTCTCGTGAAACGGAACCGCGCCCGATAAATCCCGCAATCCTATTTATAAAATTATGATACGAAGCGGGATAAATCGAGCTCGCAATGACGATTTGCGTGAATAATCCGGGTTAGGATTCAATACATCTGTGGGCTAATGACCGATTGGCCCTAAGCCTTGCGTTTATCCAACACTTCAGCTATTGCAAATGCCAACCGCTCATCAAACACAATTTTTTGCTGTTCGGTTAGCTTGAATATTTTGATGTTCTTAAACTTTTTGGGGGTTTTATTCAAATACAATACAAAATCCACATCTTTCTCTACTACATCGGCAAAGAACTCAATGAAATCATCATGACGTAGACTGCTGCACACTTTAGGAGCAATAATGTTCTCTTCAATTGCCCGCTGCGCAGAACCGATGTCTCGGTCAATTCTGAAAGCGAGACCATATGCTTCAATACCGAAGTTCGCACTCTTTATCTCGAATACAACGGGATAATTGAATGTTTCGCTGAACTTAAAATCAGAATCTGTCTCAAGAAACCCTCGGGTGATCTTCTTCCCTTTCATAATCTGGAAGGTCCCAAACAGATCCTGACCGCTGCCGAGCCAATCAGGTAAAACCACATTCTTCATTTTATCCCGTTGGATAGCAAACCTCGTAGAAAACCCATGCTTTTTTTATTCTTCGGCATCGCACACCCTGAAGGACAATATTTTCCAACAGAGTAAACATCCTGCGGGGTTTACCTACGCTTCCCATATGAGTTACCTATTGATCTGGGTTATGATACTTTAGCTCGCCCTCGACAATAGTTGCAACCACCTGACCGGTCAGCTTTTTGTTAAGCAACGGTGTATTTTTTGATTTTGAACGTATGGCATTGGCAGTAAGTTGCCATTTCTTTTGGGGATCAATGATTACTACATCAGCTACTGCATTCTTTTTTACAACGCCCAGTTTTTCCGTAACTACTTTGGCTGGGTTGATTGTCAGCTTCTCCAGAACATGGAGCCAGCTGAATTTCTGTTTATTTATCAACTCCATTACTATTATCGGCAAAGCCGTTTCAAAACCGATCATACCAAATGGCGCATTGGTGAATTCCAGTTCCTTGTCGGCCTGGCAATGAGGTGCGTGATCCGTTGCAATGCAGTCTATTGTACCATCACGCAACCCCTCAATCACTGCTTGTCGGTCTTGCTCACTGCGTATCGGTGGATTCACTTTGAAATCGGTATTAAACCCTGCTAACAATTCATCGTTGAAAAAGAAATAATGTGGGCATGTTTCACAGGTGACTTTCATCCCATCTTCTTTGGCTCTTCTTATCAAATCTATTGAACCCTTGGTTGAAATGTGACAAAGGTGCAGCCTTGCGCCAGTAAATCGCGCAACCAGCAAATCCCGGGCAACGATAACCTCCTCAGCGATCGCCGGTGACCCACTCAAACCAAGGCGGGTTGAAACAATCCCTTCATTCATAAGACCGTCTTTGGTTAAAGCTCTATCGATGGGATGTTCGAAGATAGGTACGTTGAAAGCCTTGGAATATTCAAGGGCGTGTCTGAACACATTGCAATCAACCACAACATCACCGTCATCAGAAAACCCTTTTGCTCCCGCCTTTGTTAACTCGCCAAATTCGGTGAGCTCTTTGCCCAATCTTTCCTTTGTGATCGCGGCAATAGGAAAAACTCTGCAAAGATTCACCCGTGCCGCCTCCTTATAAATATAGTTGACCAACCCCTCATTATCAATTGCCGGGGTCGTATTCGGCATGCAACATATTGTCGTAAAACCCCCTGCAACAGCTGCCTGACAGCCGCTTTCAATAGTTTCGACATCAGGCCGGCCCGGATCTCGTAAATGGCAATGTAAATCAAAAAATCCCGGAGCAACAATTTTACCCTTTGCGTCAATTATCTTTGCACTTACGTTCTTTATGTTCTTTTCGATCTTCCCAATTTTGTTCTCGTGGATCAGAACATCCGATACTTCATCAAGATCAGTCTTAGGGTCAATGACTCTTCCGCCCTTTATCAAAATATCAGCCAAGTTTCCCTCCTGCATGGATGAATAAAACTGCCATCCTGATCGCAACGCCATTCGTAACTTGGCTTAGAATAACTGATTTACTGCCGTCGGCAACGTCTGGATCGATCTCAACCCCACGATTCATAGGTCCTGGATGCATAATAACACCTTTCTGCTTCATGCTCGCAGCCCGCTCCTTGGTCAAACCGTAGAGTGTTCGGTATTCCCTCAGCGAAGGGAATAAACCCGTTCCCTGTCTTTCCAATTGGATACGCAAAGCCATAACAACATCATAGTCCTGGATTATGTCATCCATATTGTAGAAAACATCCACCCCAAGATTCTCAATAGCCAGCGGGATTAAGGTAGGTGGTCCGCACACCGCAACCTCGGCACCTAATGTTTTCAACCCGAATATGTTTGACCGCGCTACCCGGGAATGCTCTATGTCACCGATGATCAACACTTTGAGATCTTTGAATCTTCCAAATATTTGCCGCATCGTCATCAGGTCTAAAAGAGCTTGGGTCGGATGCTCATGACCTCCATCACCTGCATTCACCACAAACGCATCAAGATTCTCGGCAAGTATCTTGGCTGCACCGGGTGCAGAATGTCTCACTACCACACCATCTACTCTCATTGCCTCAATATTCTTTGCAGTATCAAGTATTGTCTCGCCTTTTTTCACACTTGATGCTGACTGGGAAAAATTGACGATATCGGCTGACAATCTCTTTGCTGCAATACTGAATGAGATCTGGGTACGAGTCGACGGTTCAAAAAAAAGCGTGAGTATTGTCTTACCCCGAAGCGAAGGCACAAATGGTATCGGTCTCTCTAATACCGCTGCAAATTTCTCAGCTAAATCAAGATATTGAATTATCTCCCGGCTAGTTAGATTTTCGAGGCCCAAAAGATCTTTCTTCTTGGGCATTATTTCTCTTCTTTCAAGTTTTTTATCGTTAGTTGTCTTATCTTAGGTCTCGCTTCTTCCTTAAGCTTTATTCTGGACTTCAATTTACGCTTTTTAACACCGATTTTCTTCTTGCGGTAGTAATGGATCAAGACACTGTCTTCTCCATCCATCTCCTTAACATGGACATCGACTATTTCGCTCTTCGCGGTTGGTATACGCTTACCGACAAAATCAGCTTGAATAGGTAATTCTCTGTGCCCGCGGTCAACCAACACAGCTAGTTGAATCGCCTTGGGTCGACCAAAATTGAATATCTCTTCCATTGCCGCCCGTATCGTCCTGCCTGTATAAAGAACATCGTCAACCAAGACGATAGTCTTTTTACTCAAATCAAACGTAATGTCTGTACTTTCGATTATTGGAGTTTCCGAAACAAGCTGTAGGTCATCACGATACAAAGTAATATCCAGTGCACCGATCGGGATCTTCTTGCCTTCGCTCTTTTTTATCCGCTCAGCAAACCGGCAAGCGATAAAATCACCGCGCCTTTTTATTCCAACCAGTACTAAATTTTTGGTTCCCTTGTTTTTTTCGATGATTTCGTGGACAATCCGAACCAGAGCACGTCTTATTTCTGACTCGGTCATTATGGTCTTCATTAAAAGTAATTATAGGCAAAATGTACGACAAGTCAAGTAATGGTGATAGAACCTTACTCGAAGAGTAAAGAGTTACTGTTCGAGCCTTGTTCGAGACAGGCAAGCGAAGTTGATGCCAATGCTGCTCACAGTTTTAGTGTGATTGCAGCAATGAACATCCCGTGTGCTGTGTGCGGGAGAACTCAATTGTAGTGGCTCGATCCTTCAATTACATTCAGGACAGGTTCATCGAGCAGTCTGATAAATCCCGCAATCCTGTTTGTAGAATTACAATACGAAGCGGGATAAATCACTTGTCCGCCTCAGGCAGAGACGACTCCAGCGCAGCATATCTTCAGTGAAACGTGTCTCCAGCCGACCTATCTCGAATTATGATGAGAGGAGGCGTGTCCCCAGCGTAGCATGTCTTCAACAGAGTGTGTTCTCCGTTACTCCGATACTGTCTATTCAGTTCTCTTTTTGTAGTCGCCCGATTCATCGGGCATTATCTGATAAACCTGTCCTGTCTGTCCCGAGTATATCGAGGGGAACGCAGTTGAAGGATCAGAAAACTACAGCGCATCGTGCACGAAATATGCCTCAATCTCCGATTGAGCTGCAGATTCCAGTGTATCGAACGAATGTGAGATGTCTTCAACGGAGTGTATTCACCGTTACTCCCTTACTCCAATACCCAGTTATACTCCGTTACAATATTTACACCCAGCGCAGCGGGTCTATTTTGTGTTTTTTCACATTACGCTCTACACCCTACGATTTACGCTTCTTTTCCTCTCCCTTTTCAAGAAAGAGGGATAAGGAATAGAGAGTAGAAAATAGGGCGACTACAATAGCGTAGCGTAAAGCTAGGGCGCCAATAACTCAATTACTGAGTTACTTAATAACTGCTTTACTCGAGGTGAGGGTTTCCTAAAATGTTTATTAAACAATCCGTCCAAGTTTCTGATAGTGAACCTTACTGTATTACTTACTCGATAATCTCTATTTGCGCCGATCCCTTGAGAATAATTTCAGGTTTACCTTTATACTCCTTTATCAGACCCCTGACGCGCACTTTACGGTTGAGGTAGTGGTCTTCTGGCCGCGCAGGGAATTTACTAAAATCGCTCGAGAAAATCACCGCGGTGAAATACTTTTTCCAATTCTTATGGAAATTCAGAAAACAAACCCTACCAGTATTATTCGATACTACGATTTTCCCTTCGACAATTTTTTCCTGGCCATAATATTGTGCAGCATCGCGCCATGAAATAACGTCTCGGGGAACTTCTTCATGAGATACTGTTCTTGCAATAGTGGACGTGTCAGGAGGCTGAAAGACTGCAAATGACCATAATCCTCGTCTGTTCCTGCATGCAATCTGCTCAAGTTCTTCAAGTTCTTTTCGGCAGAGTGTGTCCGGTGGATAGAAACGCGTCTCAACATAACCCATAATAACCAGCTCAGCGTTGATGAATTTATCGTCAACATAAACGTACCTCAATATTCTTCCGTAATCATCTTTGTCTGAAACATCCCTCTTTAAATAGACATCTTTATTAAAGGTCAGCAGAATAAGAGCATCCTTAGCAATATCAGCACCAGGCTCATTTATCTCCGAAGCGTTTATCCCCAATAACCTAACTGTCTCGCCGCCAGCAGTTTTGAAAGTATCACCGTCAATCACTTCGATAACCCGGTTGGTTTTTACACAAGTAGGAAATATATACAAGAAAGCCAAAAGCAAAAAATGTATTTTATACTTAACCATGCGTCATTATAATGAAATATCCTTGTTTGTCAAACCATTTGCAAAAAACCTCTGAGCAATCTCTGTTCTGCAAAGCAAAAGAGCTCAAGAAAATGCTAAACACTTGAACTCGACTATTCTAATGCTTGACATTCGCTATATTGCGATTATATTGTCCTTAGATGATTGAAAATACCTCAGGCCATATTCATAGACGCTCTACCATGGAGAAAAGATGGAGTATGAGTTTCTTGTCGCGATTACTGTTCTTATCACCTCCAAACCTAATATTGCACATATCTGGCCTAATGCATACATAGATAAGCTATAGGAGAACCCTTATCATGAAAGAACATCGCGTTGTAATTACAGGATTGGGTGCCGTAACACCGATTGGTGTGGGTGTTAAAGATTTCTGGGAAGGATTAATAGCCGGGCGAAACGGGATCGCGAAAGTTACGCATTTTGATATAACGGATTTTCGCTCTAAGCTCGCGGCCGAAGTAAAAGATTTTCATGCTGAGGAATGGATCAACGAGAAATCGGCAAAGCGTATGGATCGTTTTACTCAGTTTGGAATCGTTGCATCTACTATGGCAATCCAAGATGCTGGATTGGAATCGTTTACATTTGACAAAAACAGGGCAGGCGTTATCATCGGTTCTGGTATAGGCGGTTCACAGACGATCGAAGAAGGTCATTCTAAGCTTAATAAAAATGGACCCAAAAGTTTAAGTCCATTTCTTGTGTCAAAACTGCTCGTGAATATGGCAGCATGCATGGTTTCTATTAAATATGGTTTGAAGGGCCACCTTTCTGCGCCCTCAGTTGCTTGTTCTACGGGTTCGAACGCCGTTGGCGATGCATTCCGAATTCTTCAAAGAGGAGATGCAGATATCATGCTTGCCGGAAGTTCCGAGGCTTGTATAACCAGTTTATCCTATGGCTGCTTCTGTGCAACACGATCCATGTCTCAAAATACTTGTGCCGATAATGCCAGCCGACCCTTTGATAAAAACCGTGATGGTTTCTTAATGGGAGAAGGAGCCGGAATTGCTGTTCTGGAAAGCCTGGAGCATGCTCTCAAACGAGGAGCAAAAATATATGCTGAGATCGTTGGCTACGGCAATACGGCCGATGCGTACCACTTTACCGCACCAGAACCCCATGGTGATGGAATGATCCGGGTCATGCAAGCGGCGCTCAAGGATGCTTGTATGGACCCGAAAGAAATCGGATATATCAATGCCCATGGTACATCCACTGTTTTAAATGACAAATGTGAAAGCAAAGCCATTATGAATGTTTACGGAGATCATGCAAAAATTTTGAAAGTTAGTTCAATAAAATCAATGATTGGTCATCTTATGGCAGCAGCAGGCGCCGTGGAATTCGTGTCTACTGTGATGAGTGTGTTTACTGGCAAACTCCCTCCAACCATCAATTATAAAGAACCTGATCCCGACTGCCCTCTCGATTACGTTACCAATGGTGTTGAGTCAGTTGATTTGAATGCAGCAATGAGTAATTCCTTTGGTTTCGGTGGAGGAAATGCATGTCTTGTCATAAAAAAGAAGCAGGAATAAATGGAAATTCCTAAGCTTCGAATCGGAAGTTTTACCTCAGATATACCTATTGTCCAGGGAGGCATGGGAGTTAGGGTTTCTCTTGCCTCACTTTCTTCAGCAGTAGCAAACGAAGGTGGAATCGGCACGATCTCCAGCATTGGTCTTGGAGATATCGAGGCTTCAAAGCAGGAATATGAAAGAATATCCCGGGAAGCACTGATAAAAGAGATCCGCAAAGCAAAGAGCAAAACAGATGGTCACCTCGCTGTAAACTTCATGGGTGTCCTCAGCAATGTAAATGATCTGATTAAAAGCTCGATAGGTGAGGGGATTAAAATGATCGTTTTTGGTGCCGGACTACCAATGAAACTTCCAGGTTTAGTCCAGGACCCCAGTGTAAACCTTGTGCCGATCATTAGTTCTGCCAGAGTTGCGGAATTGATCCTGCGAATCTGGGACAAACGGTATGAAAGAACTGCCGATGGATTGATCCTGGAAGGTCCTCTGGCCGGAGGACATCTCGGTTTCTCCGAAGAACAACTCAAGCATCCGGCAGAATATTCTCTTGAGAAACTTCTGCCTGAAGTCCTGGAAACCATTAAACCCTTTGAGGATAAGTATTCAAAGAAAATACCGGTCATTGCTGCGGGTGGTATTTATGACGGGAAAGATATCGCCCGGATGCTTTCTCTGGGCGCCTCGGGCGTTCAGATGGGGACCCGTTTTGTCTGTACCCAAGAGTGCGGTGTGTCTCAGGAATTCAAGCAAGCCTATTTGGATGCCAAAGAAGAGGATATCGTTATTATAAAAAGCCCGGTGGGTATGCCTGGTCGGGCGATCAAAAATACTTTTCTAAAAGATCTGGAAGTTAAAGGAAAAATAAAGATAAAATGTCTCTACAGGTGTCTCACAATGTGTAAAGTCGATAAAGCTCAATATTGTATTGCTCTGGCTCTTGCAAATTCATATTTTGGTGATGTGGATCACGGTCTTATTTTCTGCGGGCAGAATGCGTATCGTATTAATAAAATTGTTACTGTTAAAGAACTTATCCAGGAACTTCTCTCCGAACTCAAAGCAGCTTAATAAATTTTCAAAAAATTCGTAAAAAAATCATGAATCCGCGAGGAAATTGTCATAATGTCATACACCGTCCCACTTTGTTCTCTACTGTCATCGTCCGACTCGCTATAGTCATCGTCCGACTCGATCGGACGATCCAGTCCTTTATAGTTTGAACCATTTGTTCGCAAAATCATGAATTTGTCAAGAAATTGTCATACGCCGTCCCTCTTTGTTCAATTAACGATTCAACGGATCGTAAAGCATCAGCATCCTTGACGCAGTAAGTATCCTAATTATAATTCATCAAAGAAAGATACAAGGAATCAATATATAGATATTAAAAGGAGATATTATGCAAAAAATCCTGGAATTCTTCATTAGAAACAAATTACTTGTCAATCTCTGTGTAATTATCGTAGCATTATTCGGGATATACAGCTTCCTCAATATCCAACAGGATGTTTTCCCGGAGGTCGATCGCAATATGATGCGTATCACCATAGTATATCCTGGTGCGAGTCCATCAGACATAGAGATGAATGCTGTTATACCCATAGAACGTGAGATTGCAAAGATATCGGGGATCGAAGAGTATACATCTTTATCGATCGAGAACATTGCTACGATCCTGGTAACGATAGATTCTGATGTTAGCGATATGCAGAATGTAAA
>JAUWGT010000163.1 GCA_030606265.1 Candidatus Stahliibacteriota bacterium
GGGCACTTAGCTGTAACAAAAATACTGGTTTGATTAGTTGTAAGCAAAGTACCAAATGGTGCAGCTCTGATAACCAAACAATCGACACACCCCGCGATCGAAAAGATAAATGCTATACATAGCATGGCATAAACTGCCCACCTTCTTGTTTTGCGCGGAAACAACATGTAACAAAATGGCAAGAAAACTGGCGACATTGAAAGTGCAAGTGTAGAAAACGGTAAACCAGCAAAGAATCTTGCAATCCATGCCAAAAGAGTGAATAAACAGGAAACAACGAAAGCAAAATAATGAACGCAGAAGAAGGAAAATGTACTCAAGAGCAGAATCAAGAATAGCAGAAAAACGCAAACTGATACAACTGGTACAATAAGGAAGTTGGTGAAAACAGCCAAGGTTGGTAATCTGTGAAAATAGTAAATGAGTAAGGGAGCGACAAAAACCTGTGCTGAGAACGAAATAGCGACTGGCACTAAAAGAACCTTATATACTTTGATTAATACGCGGTCAATTATTTTGTTTTTAAGCACAGGATAAATAACGAAAATGCCGTACACTGCAGCAAAAGATAACTCTGCACCGACATCAAAGAGGAGTGAAGGTTCAAAAATAAGAAAAACAAGAGCAACGATATTAACAACGTGCACACGATCCACACTCCTTTGAAGAATCAATCCTAGCCCAAACAAAAAAGCCATTATTGTCGCCCGACATACGCTCGGTCTAAAACCAGTAACGCCTGCATATAACCCAAGTATCAACATCATTATGGCGAATTTCAGTTTTGCTGAAATAGGAATAAAAAATAATAAAACACCAGCAAAGGCACAAACAAATCCGACATGTAATCCTGAAACAGCTAGAATATGTAGAATACCTGCACGACTCAAGATATCCTTGAAATCGCTTTTTATGCGGCCAGTGCCACCGAGGATCAAACCTAGTGCCAAATCACGCTGCCCAGTATCAAACATATCTCTCAGAACACTAACAATATAATGTCGGACTGCGTATATGACACTACCTAAAAGCATAGGCCGTTCACTAACATCATCAATCCTACCGATAAGAATATTCGGTTTATGCTGATTCTTAGATCGTTTAATAACTCCGTTTATGCAAATTCTTTGGCCGAGCAATGTTTCAGTCTCTCTCGTGTAGAACTCCACTGGTATTGCAAGTCCAACTACCCTATCATTTACCATGATATGTTCTATGTTTATCTTTAGTCTTGTGTAATTAGCACGTTGGTCCTCACCAATGACATCACCTACAAAAACCATGGCTCGACCACCATGATCAAATTGAATCGGTTTGTGCAACAATACATTCATCATAGACAGGGCTACGATGGTTATATACAAGAACCTTTTCTTGTACAAAAACAGTACCAAGCCCACCGTACAAACACAAAGAATAACGACGATGTGAAAATCGAATAGATTTTGAATAATTATGCCAGCTACAATAGACAATAGTACTACAATACCTACACGTTTTATACTACCCCCCTAAAAAATCTACGTGGTGCTTATTTAAGAACTAATTATTCAGGATAAATGATCTTGTGGATCGTATTTTTTGCCTTATTCAGCTCAATCCTGGCAACACCAGGGTTTGAACCGGCTGATTTAAGGCAACAATAAATAAAGAAATCATCGCCTACCGGTTGTATAATAAAAAATGAATTGTCGGTAAGCCAGATCAGTTCTTTTTCATTGCCCAGGCTCAGGCTAGTTCTCACTTCCTTTGATGCCAACATGATGGACGATAGCTCAGCATCGTACAAACTGATATCAAAATTCGCATCAATCGCGTGCTGGACTACAGTAATACCATCATAGCCAACAAGGCTAACAAAATGACAACCCGGGATCTTCTCAGCTATTTTCCTGACCTCTTCTTGAATATCTTCAGCCATTAAACCTCCTTATAGTAAAAAAGTTATCGTAATACGGTTTCGGTATCGAAATGCGATTCGTAAATCGATAAGCGGATAGCGTTCTCGCTATGTCTAATATCGAACCCGGTACACGACACCGTATCGCTTTTCGAAACCGCAAACGACAACGCATAAAATTCACATTCTTTCAACATATTCACCGGTTTCTGTATTGACCTTTATGCTATCACCAACTTCAACAAACGGTGGTACCTGGCAAGTGTGACCGCCTTCAAGCTGCGCAGGCTTTGGCTGCGCCTGCGCAGTCGCTTCCTTGATGTACGCTTGTGTTTCAAGGACTTTCAAGGTTACCTGTTTTGGCAAAATAATACCAGACGGTTTGCCTTCATAAAACTCAACCTTTACCTTTGTATTAGGCTGGAGAAACTTGACTGCATCTCCTATGAGATCCGAATCCAAAGGTATCTGTTCATAACTTTCCAGGTCCATAAAATAAAACAAATTATCAGCACTGTATATATATTCCATTTCCACGAGCTCAAGCTCAGTCTCCTCGACCCGGTCATTGGAGCGAAATCTCACTTCTTTGGAAAGCCCGCTTTGAAGATTTCTGAACACGCACTGCACAAAAGCTTTGCCTTTACCTGGCGTGACGTGAGAAACTTTCAAGACAATAAAGGGCATAGCATCCATCTTTATGAGCATCCCTTTTCTTATCTGTGTCGCGTTGATCACTTTGCCTCCACCCGGAACGTACTGACATCTCCTTTGTCAAAAATTTGAATACCTTTTTGCGCAAGACGTTTTCTAATGAAATCAGCGAGTTCATAATCTTTATCTTTTCTTAACTGGTTTCTTATTTGGAGCAGCACGTATATCAGGTTTGGAAAGAATTCTTCGCTTGTTTTGATGTCCTCGAGAAGATTCCAGAAACCGAGTGTGGCAGTATCCAATAACGTGCTCTTTTTTTCTTTTAGTTTTACTTTGACCTCGTGCAATATCTCCACGATATCTGCAAGAGGCTGTTCAGGCACTTCCTCGATAAAACCCATGATCTTCAAATAGTATTTAATGGACGTGGCAATATCCAGACTCGGCTTTTCATAACCCTGTTTTATCAGATCAAAGATAATACCCAGTGCCTTGGGTGTATTAAGGTCGTCATCCATTGCCTCAGTGAATTCCTTAAGTTTCAAAGGTTCAGTTGTTTCAGGAAGATTCTCAAACCCATGGATATAGGTTTGTATCCGTAAGTAAGCTGCCTTTGCTTCATTAAGGCGCTCCCGGGAAAATTCAATTTGATGACGATACTGGGTCTTTAATAAATATAGCCTGATAACATTTGGCCGGTAATCTTTGAGCACATCTTCAATGAGAAAATAATGACCGGTCGATTTCGCCATTTTTTCGCCACCTAAGGTCACCCAGCCATTATGAAGCCAGTACCGGGCAAACTTTTTGCCGGTAGCGCATTCAGACTGGGCAATTTCATTCTCATGGTGCGGGAAAATCAGATCCTCGCCGCCCGTATGGATATCAAATGTCTCACCCAGATGGTGCATGGACATTGCCGAACATTCAATGTGCCAACCTGGCCTGCCTTTACCCCATGGGCTTATCCAGTACGGTTCACCTGGTTTTGCCGCTTTCCAGAGGGCGAAATCCAACGGGTCTTCTTTGTGCTCAGTAGGAACGCAACGCGCACCGGAAACAAGGTCATCGATATTCTTTTTAGAAAGCTTTCCATAATCGGGGAATTGGCGTACTTTAAAATAGACATCGCCGCCTTTTTCATAAGCAAAACCTTTCTCGATCAATTTGTTCACTAATTCTATTATTTCTTCAATATGCTGAGTTGCCCTGGGGTAAAAGTCTGCTCTTTTGATATTGAGTTTGTCGCATGCATCTAAATATTTAGCGATATTTTCGTCAGCAATAATGCGCCAGTCCCTTTTTTGTTCCTTTTGTTTCTCAATTATTTTGTCATCAATATCAGTGAAATTCTCTAAGGTCTTAACTTTGTAACCTGAGTGCACTAACCATCGTACAAGAACATCACGCACCATATACGCCCTCATATGCCCGATATGTGGAGCACTTTGTACAGTCAAGCCGCAAGAGTAAATGCGGACAACCTCGCCCAAAGGTTTGAAATCCTCTATTTTATTGCTAAATGTATTATGCAGTCTAAGTCCCATTATTCAACCTGCAAAAAAGCTGCGGCCGCCGCGATCTTAACAAGTGGATTCGGTGCATTCATCAATTCAATAAAAAGCCCACGTGACGTCTTTTGACGATACTTTGCCAATGCCTCAATAGCCACGACAGATACATTAATGTATTCATCCTGGGTTGCCTTTTCCAATAACTCCTGCCCCTCGCCTATTCGGTATTTACTAAGGATCTGGACGACTTTAACCCTGACAAAAGGACCACCTGTTTCTAGACCTTCTCTTATCACTCCAACGCCTTCCTTGCTATTGAAAATCAACAGAGCCTCAGCCGCAGCAAGACGCAGTTCCCATGGAGCATCATGCAGGGATTCTTTAATAAAATCAATTGCTGACGTGTCGCCCATTTCAGCAAGAGCAATAATACCGTGTTTCCAAATTTCAAGATTGACTATCTCCAATTGTCTACGTACGAAGTTCT
>JAUWGT010000115.1 GCA_030606265.1 Candidatus Stahliibacteriota bacterium
CAGGTTATTTGAGCATCAGCAGGAAAAGATCAATAAGCGTCCCAAAAGACCGCAGAACAGACGCAATAATTTCTTCTATCATGGTGAAGATGATTGGGTTTATTTTATCAAACGGTTTGATGCTAAAACGCAAAGGATTAATATGGTTATCCTCTGGCAGATATCTAAAGAGAACAAGATAAAGAAAAGAGTAGATGCTCAAACTGGATTATATGATGGATTCTGGAAATTCAACCAGGCAACATATCGGGAATTTGACGAGCAGGGTAATGAAATAGTAAAAACCTATTCAGTCTTGGAAATGCCCGAGCTCAAGGAAAAACCCGAGGATTTTACGAAGAGAATAAAACCAGTTGAGGAGATGAATTTTATCCAGATCTATGAATTTGTGCAGAAACGAGCCCGTGCTGGTGAAAATGTTGCAGAAGAGAAAGTGGAACTGAACTACCGTTTTTCCAACCCTGTAATAACAATGGTCATTTTGCTCATCACACTTCCACTTTCTGTTGTACTTAAAAAAGGCGGCATTGCAATCGGCTTAGGCATCAGTGTCGCCCTGGCATTTACCTATTGGGGACTCATTCAATCATGCCGCGCCTACGGCGTTGCCGGGCTAATGGACCCGCTCCTCGCTGCCTGGCTTCCCAATATGCTCTTTGGAGTCGTTGGCATTGTTTTAATACTCAAAGTACCGAGATAGATGGCTCCAGCTTTCTCCTGTCTTCTTACAGACTCCTCTTTACTCTTCTTAATACGGTTGTTGGCGTTCCAATAAAATATTCCGAAATTTCGCAGATTTTGTAGTGGCAGACCCCCTCGGCCTGAGCTCGGGACGAAGGCTTGGTTTGCTCAAACGGATAATCGTCGAGCAAGCTCGACCACTACATTGTGCATCATGCAATCTGAAAAAAGTGAAGGAGTTTCAGTGCCACCATGCTCTTAGCGCTTTGTTCTAAGAAACCAGGAAATAGGGCTTGGTGCTTGACATTTTTCCAAAATAAGTTAGAATAAGGTCTATGTGGTTTAAGAAGAAAGTTAAGGCAAAGCCTGAAGAAAAGTTGAAATTGCCCGATGGGTTGTGGGTCAAATGTGAAACCTGTGGGGAAATACTGTATCGTAAAGAACTGGAAAAGAACCTCTGGATTTGCCCAAAATGCAATTTCCATTTCAGGATAAACCATCACAACTATATTTCCCTGTTATTTGATGATGCTAAGCTAGAGGAAAAAGATGAAAATCTTGAGCCCCTTGACCCTTTGGATTTTCCTGAATACAAGAAAAAACAAAAGATCGCCCAGGAAAAAACCGGTATGAAAGAAGGCGCTGTCTATGGTCTTGCCAGTATCGGAGATATCTCAGTGGTTTTTGCTGCTATGGACTTTGCTTTTATGGGCGGCAGCATGGGTTCGGTAATAGGTGAAAAAATAGCCCGTGCAACAAGGACCGCATGTAAAAAAGAATTGCCCCTTATAATCTTGTCAGCATCTGGTGGCGCCCGGATGCAAGAGGGAATTCTCTCCTTAATGCAAATGGCAAAGACATCTGCTGAGTTAGCACTTTTGGCGCAGAAGAAGATTCCCTATATCTCGATCCTCACCCACCCAACAACCGCCGGTGTCATGGCTTCCTATGCGTCTTTGGGCGATATCATCATCACTGAACCTGGGGCCTTGCTTGGCTTTACTGGTGCCCGTGTTGCTGCACAGACTATCGGTGAGAAATTTCCGCCGGGCCTGCAGCGTTCAGAGAATCTATTAGCACACGGCATGATCGATCTTGTCGTATCGAGGAAAGAACTCAGAAATACGCTTATTAAAATATTACGTATTATTTGGAAACATGGCAAAGCTCCAGCCAAATAAAATCACTAAGCTATACGATAAGAGTGTTTATGCAACAAAGGATATTACCTTATCAGGATAGAACCGATCGAGATCATGACCGAAATCACTAAACCACTGGGTAATAAGCATTATATCTACGGTCGCCGGGGCAAAATAGCGTTATTGGCTTCTCTACGTGAAGGACTTTTACCGCGTGCTGGAGAACTGTTTACGTTCAGGATCGACCCGGCTAAAATTAATCTATTTAATGCGAAGAACAAAGAAACGCTTTAATAAACGCACCCGCATTCGCTGGGCGATTATCATACTCATCTCGCTCTTGCTTGGTATTTGTGCTGGTGGCTATATCTCAATTACCCAGGATCTGCCGCCCACTGCATCGATATCCTTTTTCATGGCCCCAATTGCCACAAGAGTTTACGATGACAACAATGATTTGATCAGTGAATTCTTCATTGAGAGACGAGAAATGGCAAAACTTGAGCGCATCCCGCATTATCTGAAAAATGGGGTGATCTGCATCGAAGATAAGGCATTTTACAAACACTGGGGCATTGATCTTCTTGCCCTTGTCAGAGCGCTTATCAACAATATCATGCACATGCGGATCGTGCAGGGAGGCAGCACCATAACAATGCAGCTAGCCAGAAATATGTTTCTTACACTCGAGCAGACTATGGGCAGAAAGTTGAAAGAAATGGCGCTTGCGATCCGTATTGAACGAGTCTACACAAAAGATGAAATCCTTGAACGGTATTTGAATCAGATCAATTTTGGTCGGGGGCGATATGGTGTGGCTACGGCGGCAAAATATTATTTTGACAAAGACATCACCGAGCTAACCCTGACTGAATGCGCGCTCTTGATCGCCCTACCAAAATCACCTGAGAACTACTCCCCGTATAAACATCCGGTTATTGCCAAAAAGAGAAGAGACTTAGTATTAAGGGTGATGTCTGAGAACAACCTTATTTCCAGCGCCCAATATGAAGAAGCAGTGGAAGAACCGATCGTCGTCATCGAACATAAAGAGCAGAAGCGTTTTGGTGAATATTATGTTGAAGAAATAAGAAGGTATCTCCAGCTCAAGTATGGACCCGAATTCCTCTATCGCAGTGGCGCGCATATCTATACGACATTGAATACTGATATCCAAAAAGCCGCTGAAGAAACCATGGAAAAACATTTGATTCAGATTGAAAAAGATTATAGGTTTAAAAACACAAAAGCAAAATTCGATTCAATAGGTCTGGATGATACGTTGAAATACATACCTTATCTCCAGGGTGCGCTTATTGTCATGGATTACCACACCGGTGAAGTCAAAGCCTTGATTGGCGGTCGGGATTTTTCCCAGAGTAAATGGAATCGTGCAACACAAGCCAAACGACAGGCAGGCAGTGCCTTCAAAGTCTTTGTTTTTACGGCTGCGATCGATAACGGGTTCACACCGTCTGATGTTGTTCTCGATCTACCCATTGTCCTTGAAGTAGCTGGTATGGATAGCATATATAGACCGTCTAATTATGACCGTAAATTCATGGGTCCAATTACCATAAAGCAAGCGCTAAAACATTCCAGAAACCTTGCGGCAATCCGTTTAATACGTAATATCGGACCAGAACTTGTCGTACAGTATGCCCATAACCTCGGTGTGGGTTCACCGTTACTTGCAGTCGTATCTTTAGCTTTGGGTTCTTGTGATGTCAATTTGATAGAAATGGCTAGCGCGGTTGGTACAATAGCCAATTTAGGAGAAAGAATCGCACCCAATTACATACGGAAGATAACTGATCGTGACGGCACGATCATTGAAATGAATAGCCCCTTCCCTGAAAATAAACTGTCGCCGCAGATCAGTTATATCATGACCAGTATGATGCGCTCGGTAGTCGATGGCGGCACGGCTTATCGCATAAGAAGATATTTCAAAGGACCGGCTGCAGGAAAAACAGGTACGACCAATAATTATTCTGATACATGGTTTGTCGGCTACACACCTAAGTACATTTGTGGAGTATGGGTTGGTAATGATAACAATGACCGAATATTCAGAGGAGCAACCGGCGGCAATGTTGCCGCGCCGATCTGGGGCGATCTTATGGATGAAATAAACAAACCACCTTACGGTGTATTCCCTAAACCCGGTGGGTTAGTAGAACGCCGCGTCTGCTCACAAACCGGTCTTTTAGCACGTCAATTCTGCCCCAAGGTGAGCGAAGAAGTCTTTATCAATGGCACTGAACCAAAAGATTCATGCGATATTCATGGTTTTGAAGGTGGTTTTGATTATCAGGACGATTTCGAAAAAATTAACGATTTAGATACTGACAGTTATTAGCAACATACAGATCTCTGGACCACAATAATATCGCGCTACTTAATCACCACAAATCTTCCTGTCGAGCTTAACCCGTTGATCTTCAAATCCACAAAATAAACACCAGACGGTAATTCACTTTGAAAAACCGTATTATGATGACCAGGTCCAACAACTTTATTAACGAGTTCCTCGATCACTCGACCAGCGCAATCGATAATTCTTATTCTTACATCACTCCTTCTGGTCAGGTCATAATCGATTGTAATCGGACCTCTTGTAGGATTTGGATAGACAGAAAACAAATTCAATTCCTGTAGTCTTTTGTCTTCGTGAATCCCCACTTCATGATAAGACCATATGCCACTGTGTTGTGTGCCCAGAAGCGGATAATAACCAAGTGCCAAAAACATTGTTCGATTTGTGTTCAAATTCGCATCATAAGGTGACCATGATGAAGCCTGATCGAGTGAACGATAAATACCCGGGATACCAATCCCGAGAAGTGGTGTTGTTGCCCATATCGAAGTGCTGATCGTATCGACCATTACCCTCGGGCGCATGATCGGTGGATCAGGGAGACCGCTACTCATCCTCACCCACTGAGCACCATGATCTGTCCGATCTATATATACCAGATAGAGGATCGAATGTCTCCAGCCCACACAGAGCAGCATAGACGATATTATTACTCTGCGGATCAACATCGATCATCATTACATCTGACATATTAGAAAGACCATTACTTCTATCAACCCAAGTTTCTCCTCCATTATCACTATAGTATGCTGCACATGCAGTCGTTGCATAAAGACGATTTGGCTCAATAGGATCAACTTCTATCCAATATAGATGATGAGTGCTTTTCCTCAGCCATGTCTCACCTGCATCAGTACTCTTGAATGCACCATAAGAAGTTGCAAGAAACAAAGTGTCATCTGTGTATGGATGGCTAGCTACCCAGTAAATGCGATGTCCAGAAGGGATTGTATCAAGTCCATTTGTCTTTTCCACCCAGGTCTGCCCGCCATCAGTTGTTTTCAGAACCGCATGATAATAATCAGGGCCAGTCCCCCAAAAAGTTGCATAGACGATATCCGCATCATTCGGTGAAACTGCAAGACCGGCTGGAAAATATTCGGTTTGATGTAATTTCCCCCAGGTCAAACCCTGTGGGTCAGTTGACCAGGTTGCACCGCCGTCAGTGCTGCGCCATACGCCGACCATACTCGTTGAAACATATATTATATTAGGATTTGTTGGTGCAGGGGCAATAGCCCGTATTATCCCCTGACTTATTCCGTGAGAAGAAAGCTCCCATATGCTGTCAGCGGGAGTGAGAATACATACTCCAGCACTATTACATCCTGCAATAACTTTATCTGAATTATTCACTGGCACCTCGACGTCATTGATCCAGCTATCAAAGATCTGGTCTGATCGATATTCATACCAAGACTGTCCGAGGTCATCACTCACACGGATTCTTCCATTACCTGCATAGCCACCCACATAGATCTTTCTGGAAATCGAGTCAAATGCGATCGTTGTATTGTAAGAACCCCCAAGTCCCAAAGAATCATAGACATTGCCATTATTTCTCAACCTGAATACACCCTGGATTAATCCAGCAACGTAAAGTGAATCTGGCGCTTCAGGATCAGCTACAATATCATAAGCATATTTGTCAAATGGCGTATTCGCCCAGGTCTCACCCTGGTCAGTTGAAATCAAAACACCGAGTTGTGTTGCGGCGAAAATAGTATCAGGTTGATTTCGCTTAAAACAGAAAGCCCTGCCATTACTAACACTATGCTTCAAGGTCCATGAATTACCACTATCAGTCGATTTATATATTCCTCCGCCTATTAATAACACATTAGTACTCGACCCAGGAAAGAACTTCATACCACGGATGTGACTTCCAGCATATGAAGTCGGTGTCCAATTTTGACCACCATCTGTGCTACGGTATACTGTATTCCCACCCAAGAATGCAGTGCCGCAAAGTACGATATCGTGATCGATCGGGGATGAAGCGATAGAGTTCAAGCCATTGCCAATATTTGGATCTATGCCTGATGCAGAGATTGACCAGGTCTGACCGCCATTAATAGAGCGATATATCCCACCGAAATTACCATACCATGTACTCGCCAAAAGATTTGTGCCGGTATGATCAAGGATTTCAACATCTGAAATATAACCAAGATACGGTCCGGGCAGTTGATTCCACTGCCATTGGGATAATAAGAGTACAATTAATAACATGTTCATACACCTCCTTATTATACTTAAGTGTAGACAGAATAGGGTATCATGTCAATATATTCTTCACAACCAAGTAGTGAATTAATAAAACAACTATGACGACGATTATTGTCGATATTTCGCCTCTACAATTCACCAATTCAAAGTGTGCTTTTGTTTCAGGTAAATCTTTCAGATAATTCGATTCGCTCATAATAATAAGCGTATACACGAACAAGAACACAACCATAACAAGAACTCCAAACCATATTCCCGGATTAAAGAGTAGAACAACACCTAAAACAAGGAAAAAGTTCCCGACATATAAAGGGTGTTTTAAATATCTATAAGGAGCATTGACTATTCTGCACCCGGTGGAAAAATTTGTCGCTCTGGCTTTTTTACCGATATATCCAGCCGCCCAAAATCTGATGATCGATCCGGTAAATATTATAAAATAAGGGATAATATTAATATATCCGGGTCTTGAGAAAATGACGAGTAGAATAAAAAAAGGAACCGCGATCACTGTCCGATAACGAAATAGTAGTCTCCCAAGGTTGATTATGGCCCGATGCATCTGTTCTCCATGCTATTTAGTTCTTTAGTTATTAAGTTACTAAGTTATTATGTTATTAAATTTGTTGTCCAAACCGAATAATTAAATCATTCATTAATAATCCTAAATCAAGCTACAAATCCCAAATTCCAAGATCCAAGAATTGGAAATAATTGGAACCTGGCTCTTGGAGCTTGGTTCTTGATCAATGCCGGGAAGGGGATTTGTCCCGATTCCACATTATATCCTTAACTCAAGGAATCGGGATCCCGTTTCATTAATGCAAAATATTAATGATTGAAACGGGAAACCCCTAACCCCATAACCAACACTCCCTGCTCCACACTATTTGCTTTTACTGCCGGGAAGGGGATTTGAACCCCTACACCCTTACGGGCACTAGGTCCTGAACCTAGCGCGTCTCCCAATTCCGCCATCCCGGCTCTTT
>JAUWGT010000164.1 GCA_030606265.1 Candidatus Stahliibacteriota bacterium
GCTTCGCAACGGTTATGGTTCACTGGCGTGAACGGTGATGGCACTGCCGTGCGGGAAAACACGTTGAACACACACTCTTGAAGACACTGGATTCCCTGGTTAAACCAGAGAATGACAAGGAACCAAATTCCAAGAACCAAGAAATAAAAGCGTAGAGAGTAGGGCGTAAGGAGTAAAGCGACAATAACTTAATTACTTAGTTACTGAATAACTGTTTTACCAATAACTGCTTTTCATCATTGACTTACAGGCATACTTTAATATAATAGAACCATGAACGCACATTACGACGTAATCATCATTGGTGCTGGTCCAGGCGGCTATCCATGCGCTATTAGACTCGGTCAACTCGGCAAGAAAGTACTCATTATTGAAGCCAAGGAGCTTGGCGGTCTCTGCCTTAATCGGGGTTGTATCCCGACAAAAGCTCTGTCTTATGCATCAGAAATGATTGACAATTTCAAAAAAGCAAAAAGAATGGGTTTTAAAATTGATCAACAGGGTATAGATCTAGGAATAATGAGAGCCTGGAAAGATGGTATTGTAAAACGCCTGAGAACAGGCGTAGGATTTTTATTTAAGTCAAACAATGTCGAATACAAAGAAGGTTTTGCTGAAGTAATTTCTGAGCATGAAGTGCGAGTTGAAAAAGATGGCAAAGATGAGGTTTTTCAAGCTGATAAAATTGTGCTTGCTACTGGTACTGAACAAACCAGTCTACCTGGTTTAGACTTTGACCACAAGAACATTATTGATACTGATGATGCACTTGAATTATCTGAAATACCTGAAACCATGCTTGTTATTGGTGCCGGTGCATCAGGTCTTGAAATGGGTACGATCTACTCACGTTTGGGCAGCAAGGTTACAGTCGTTGAACTAATGGACCAGATTCTTCCAGGTATGGAAAACGAACTCTGCACCAACCTCTATAAAATTCTGCAAAAAAGCGGCATATCCATATATTTAAGTTCACAGGTTGCAAAATGTGATATAAAAGATGACAAATGCCATGTGAAAATAAAACAGCAAGATGGAGAAGTTGAAGAAACCTTTGATAGAATCCTTGTCAGTGTCGGTCGCAAACCCACCCGTGATGCATTCAAAAACATGAACATTGAAACCGATGACAGAGGATTTATTAAAACTAATAATGACTTACAAACCTCTATCTCAAATATCTATGCTATTGGTGATATTATTGGCAACCCACTCCTTGCGCATAAAGCAACAAAACAAGGTATCACAGTAGCTGAATTGATTAGCGGAAAGACCAAGCAGCTTGAAACAGGAGTAATACCGTCTTGTGTTTTTACGCTGCCTCCCTTGTCCTCGGTTGGCATAACTGAAAAAGAGGCGATTGATAAGGGTATCCAGGTAAGGATAGGAAGATTCCCTTACCGTGCATCAGGTAAAGCTCTGGCAATGGGTGAGATTGAGGGTCTGGTAAAGATTGTCGGTGATGAGAACGGTAAGTTACTCGGTCTGCATATCCTCGGTGCCGAATCTCCCAGCCTGATCGGTGAAGGTATTTTGGCAATAGATAAGGGTCTATCAGTTGCCGACATCGCCGAATCAATACATCCCCATCCAACACTCACTGAAATTCTCCACGAAGCTGCGGAGAATTTCTATAAGAAAGCAATACACGTACCGAATAAAGAGTAACGGAGTAACCGGGTAACGGAGTATCGGAGAAACAGAGAACACACTCTGTTGAAGATACGCCTTCGGCTGGAGACACACTTCGCTGAAGATACGCCTTCGGCTGAAGGCAGAAAGACATGGAGCCGGGGAGAAACGGTGAAACGGAGATTGCTTCTCCGCCTAAGGCGGATCGCAATGACAAGAATTGTGAAGCAAGATCCAAGAACGTAATTAACTAATGAATGATGCTACGCATGGAAGGGATACTTCGTATGGAAATGAGATTTCATCTGGAAGTTAGTGCTGCGTGCTGGAAATACTGGATTCCCTGGTTAAACCAGAGAATGACAAGGAACCAAGATCCAATAACTCAATTACTAATAACTTAATAACTGTTTTGTGTAATAACTTAGTAACTTAGTTACTCAATAACTGTCTTTTATGCTGCCGAGGGCTTTTTCGATTTGTCTGATGACTTCTATCATGTCAGGGATTATGCTTTTCATAATGAAAGGCGGGATATACGGATAGAATGGATATCCATAACGGAATGTAATCTCAAAACCTGATGAATCTAATCTGATAGAATTCAAAGGGATCATCCATTTTGAGAAGAAATCTACAATAGCATAAAGCGCCTTAGGGTATTGGGATAATCCTGTCTGTACTTCGTGACTTGCCCGGCGGGTTTTGAAGATAAGGTTGAAGTCACTGTTTGGTTTGTCAAAATCCGGCATTTCTTTGGTCGGACGCGTCTGGGGTTTGTGCTGCGCAAAGTCTATTTGTTTATCGCTAAGGAAAAAGACCGAGATACTCGCCGCGTCGGGGTTAACAACTACTCTGTGTCCATCTATTGTACCATCCATTAACCCAAACTCAGAATACAGGTTAGACTTTTGGTGTTTGAGTCCGAGCTCTTTTCCTGCTTCTGGTAGATGTTTTCGGGTTAACCACCTCAAGAATGGATGTACGGTCATCCATTCAAACATCCAAAGAAAAACAAGGGGTGGGATATTGAAAAGGAAATAGCCAAGTTTGACAAGAGCGATCCTGGGCCATAAAAACATGGTCTACTCTTACTCCAGTTTTAGCAATGAACCAAAACTCTTTATGCAAAAATATATTACATTTGACTGGTAATCGAAATTTATACGCGGCATCAGGAAATTTACCCAGAAGCGATTCTTTTTCACGAACCGAAAAAGATTTTCGAGGTCTTCATCACTGAGTTTTGCAGCTATTTTCCTCATGACCATACCGATGTCGATCTCAGACGCCAGTACACTGTGCCAGGTTGTTTCATAGTCTGAAAGACTGGCGCCGTCGCGTAATGTATCAGTGATTTTCTCGACCGCAATCTCTGAACAGATGAGCCCGAAGAAAATGCCGCCGCCAGTCGTTGTTTTCATTTGTCCGGCAGCTTCGCCGACCGCAAGGATATTATTCTTGACACTGCGTTTTACAGGTCCGAATGCAATAGGTTTGGTTTTCAGCTCTTCGTCACGTAGTTTGGCAACTGAAATATTTAACCTGTGCTCGAGCATTTTCTTAAGCCACGGTTTAGTCTTTCGATTCAAGAGAATCCCGATCCTTGAAGTATTAGCACCGGCTGGTATGACCCAGCCAAATGACCCTGGTGCAAAACCGGTTCCAATATGGATTTCGATATTTGATTTTGAAAACGATATGGGCAATTCAATCTGTGAACCATATAAAAAGTGAGAAGGTTTACCCAAACCGGCTTTCTTATTGAGTGCATAGTTGATGCCTGTGGCAAGGACAATGATGCGTGTCTTGTATTTTCTTTTGCTGGTGATTATTGTATAATACCTAGATGATTTTTTTTCGATAGCAGTAACTCGCTGTTTGAGATGCAGGTCAACACCGACACGCTGGGCTGATTTGAGTATACCCCGGTCAAATTTCTCGCGGTCTACAATATAGGCAAATACTTCTTCAGGCTTGTATTCAAGTTTTGTCTTTGTTGGGGAAAGAAAAGTTGCCGAGTCTATTCGCGACAGGATCGATTTGGTCGGTAGATCAAAACGCTTAAAGGCTTCTTTACCGATCACACCTGCACATATGACATCTTTGCCGATTTCAGTCTTTTCGTCGAGCAGGCAAACATCAAAGCCCTTGTCAGCCAATAAATAGGCTGTGTATGAACCAATAGGTCCAGCACCGACAATGACAATATCGTATTTAGTCATGGTTTTTAATTATATGGAAATGTCACTGGAGTTCAAGCTCCAAGAACCAAATTCCAAATCCCAAGAGCCAAATTCTCCCGCTGTGCGGGATCCACGATTTTCCTATATATTTCAATCCAAAATGATAAATCCCGCAATCCTATTTGTAGAATTATAATACGAAGCGGGATAAATCGGGACAAGCTCCAAATCCCAAGAACGAGGGGCTTCTCGACTTCCTCTACACGACATAGCGGACAAGCGTGCTACTCGCTCGAAGAGTAAGGAGTAAAGAGTAGGACGTCCTGCTGAAGATAGGTAACGGTGTATCGGAGTGAGGGAGTAATGGTGTAACGGAGAAGATACAAACACCTAAAATCCTAAATACCTAAACGCCTAAAGACAAGCAAATACCTAAACGCCTAAACAAACCAAAGAAACGGAGAACCACTAGAGCGTAGGGCATAAGGAGTAAGGCGTAGGGCGAAAAGACACTGGATTGCCCGATCCCTTCGACATATAACTCAGGACTACAGCGAGTCGGGCAATGACAGTGTGGTATTAGAGAAGCGGGCGACTACAAGAGCGTAGGGTGCAGGGAGTAGAGCGTAAGGCGTAGAGTGTAATACGCTCAATTACTAATAACTTAGTTACTCAGTAACTCAATTACTGTCTTATCTCTTGTAATTTAGGCATATTGTCTATTTACTT
>JAUWGT010000138.1 GCA_030606265.1 Candidatus Stahliibacteriota bacterium
TTGAAACGGTACTGGCAGTCCTTGACACTAACTTTTTCCAGATTATAATGGGTCGTGGATGAGATTCTAAAGAGTCTTAGGACGGTAGTAAAGTGTATCAACAGATTGATCAAGTTATTGAATACTTATGACAAAATCAGGTCTAAACCAGTAGACAATGCCTATCTGCTTGAGAAAAACCTGCAGATGATTGAAAGACATCCGTCCGAGTTAGCTGTAAAGGAATTGGTTAAAGACATGACTGAGTGGTTGGTTAAGGAAAAGAAAAAGATCGATGGTTTCAAGGAAGAATTCAGGATCAAGTTTGGTCAGGAGCTGACTGCGCTCTTTGCTCAAGAGGGTAAAAAAATCAGAGGTCAGTATCCAATTCTTCGGATGGGGATATACACCCTCAAAATTGATTTCGAGTTTGGCTCGGTCGATTTGTTCTTCGGTCCAGAAGTTGAGAAAATAAAATCAAAGATCCCGCTTCAGGCAGTAACTGTATTTGAGACGGTGAAAAAGTTTGATAAGGATTTGCGTGCACCTAAAATGACCGCGGCTGATATGTATGAAACTCTGCACGAGGCTTATAAGCGCCGACTCATTATGACTGGTCAATCCTTTGGTGAAAAAACACCGATCATGAAGGTACTCAGTGAATTCGTTTTGTTGCAACAATCCAAGCAATTCTTGATTGACCCCCAGAAAAGTAAATTCCGAGGGTATTCGCGCGTTACTCTGAGTTATCTTCTGTACTTCCTGAAAAGATCAGATTTTTTTGAGAAGAATATCAGGCTACACGTTGCAACGTTTGATGCGACAGTTGATAAAATTAACACCCTCTGGATATTGGAAAATGACGAGGGTGAAGGGACTCATTATTCACACATATCCTTCGAAAAAATCCAAAACACCTAAATGCCTAAAATACCTAAAGATCAAAGGATGTCAGGATATCATTGGATGAGAAAATCAGGAAATCAATTAACTAAATGAAACAGAAAGACCAGAAATTAGCAAAGGCAATCATTCATAAACTCGGTAGCTTTGGTACACCACCGGAATTCGGTACTGAACATTTTACAGTCGGATTAGAACCTTATCTTGAAGTCATTGAGAACGAATATTTGAAGGACATGTTAAAATTCAATTTGTCTTCATTCAAATTGATAACCGGCAACTATGGCGGAGGTAAGACTCATTTCTTGTATTCGATAAGAAACCTTGCCTGGCGGCAAAACTATGTGACGAGTTATGTGAGTCTTAGCCCTACAGAGTGCCCGTTTGACCGTTTAGAACTTGTCTATAAGAAAATCGCCGCCAACATAATATCGCCGCAGACATTAGCTGCTTCTGAACCAGCTCAAGGAACAGGTATTGAGGCTTTGCTAAGGCACTGGTACAAGAAGGCACGCGAACAAAGGGATTTCATCTCCCAGATCACGAATCTTGAGAGTTCAAGTTACACAAATGCGCTTAAAGCAGCGGTGCTGAGTTTGGCCAGCGATGATGAAGATGAATTTAACGGTCTTGTCCAATGGTTGAAAGGTGAAGATATCCCGAGAGAATTGAGACTGCGTCATCGGATTTCCGAGCGCATCGACCGCAGTACTGCATTCAGGATGCTGCGCAGCCTGGTTCAATTTATCGATTCTATAGGCTATACCGGGTTGATCTTTTTGTTTGATGAAGCAGAGCGGGGGATGAGTATTTCATCGACCAGGGACAAACGTCGGGCACTCGATAACCTTCGTCAATTGGTTGATGAGTGTGGTAATTCAAGGCTGCCCGGGGCAATGTTTTTCTATGCAGTACCCGATGAGAACCTCCTTCTTGAAGGGAGTGGTGGTGTCTACGAAGCATTAAAACAACGCCTGCGTTCCAGTTTTACTCGCATCAATCCGATGGGGGTCAAGATCAACCTCGAGGAAATCGGTGTAGCACCTGAAGAATTCCTGACCAGGTTGGGCGTTAAGCTTGCCGAAATCTTCCAGGTTGCTTACCGTTTTGATTTTGATAAAGAAGTTCTCCATGAATCCATGGACAATATGATACACGCTGCTGTAGAATTGCAGTCGCTTGATATCAGCTACCGCAGGATTTTTGTTATCGGGATCATTGAAGTATTTCAGCACCTGAGAGACAAAAATGAGTTGCTGGGCAGGGTTGAGGTACAGCAGATCTTACGTTCTACGATCAAGATGCTTGGTGATAAGGAAAAAGAAAATGTTGAGAAAGAAGAGTTTTGACGATAGCCGGATGGTCAAATAGTTATTACGGAAAACATGAAATAGCTCTCATTTTGGGTAATGGATATAGAAACTGTAGGAATCGGATACTAATAATTGTAGTTGTCCAATCCTTCAACTGCGTTCAGGACAGGTTTATTGGACCAAGCCTGATAAATCACTTGTCTGCCTCAGGCAGAGGCGACTACATCATATCGTGGATGATATGAGAACTATTTCATGTTTTCCTCAGTAAGTGGTTAAATGATTGCAGGGTTAAATAGACACATACCGCAGTAGATGAAACAGCAAAGCGACATCGTAGCCCACTCTGTTTTTGGTGAAGGTGTTGTTGTGGCGACCCGTTGGGATGGGGGGGAAGCACAGGTTAAATTCAGGAGTGGATTGTGTTTATGGCTGCCGTCCAGGTGGCTGAAGTCGATTGCTGCACACAAAACAGAACTGGACCAGATATCGTCGAAGAGATTGCTCGAGGCATTTAGAATGGGCGTTGTTCCACATCAGGATATCGATTCTTTTACCTTTGGTCGTGCCTACGAGATCAGTGCCCTGGAACAAGGCTTGCAAGAATTGAAAAAAGGACAAGGAGACGTATATCTTATCGAAGGTTCTTACGGTTCAGGTAAGACTCATCTTCTCGAATATACGCGCCATTTATCTTTGAAACGCGGTCTCGTTACAGCCTATTGCGAATTGAGTCCTCAAGAGACGCCATTACACAGGCCAAAGCGGGTTTACCGAGAATTGATTTACAATCTGCGCTATATTAAAGACAACCGCGAATTCCATTTCCGTGATTTGTTGAAGATAGTGTCAGATATAAAAATGCAAGACCATTGCTTCTTGACGCCGGTTTTGAGAATGCTGCAGGACATGGACAATGCAGATTTGATGAGCGAGGTTTTCTGGCAGTGGATCGAAGGTGAGTCTACAAAGAAATACGCCACTGATTCACGAGCGCCGTTTCGTGTACGCGGTGGGCAAAAAATACCGGCGCTCTATGATTTTTCAACAGCGGGTGATTTTTACTCTTACATATTTACGGGGTTGAGTTATTTGATCCATAAAGCGGGTCTCGGAGGTTTGGTGCTCGTGCTCGATGAGGTTGAAACAGTCACCCGCATATGGGATTATGTATTCTACAGCCGGGGTTTGAGTTTTCTCGAAGGTTTGATCCTCGCAGCGCTAGATAGCGATGAACTCAAACAGATCGACACGAGGTTGGTGCATAATAAAGTTAGACCGACACCTTATATCTATAAAGAATCACACATGATGATTATCTTTGCCATAACCCCAATTCACGGGCTCCGAGGCCTTGAGAATATTGTGAAACTTGTTAAAAATCGACACTATCTCCGTAGATTCAGTAAACCTGAACTCGAGGTGATTTTTGATAACCTGGTTGACGCATACAATTGTGCCTACCCGAGTTTCACTATCGAAGTATCACGTCGGGGAAATGTATTCAATGCTGCTCTCAAAAAAGGAAGCGGGGAACTTAGAGAGTTCATCAAATTCTCAGTAGAAGCGTTTGACTGGCTGAGGCTGGGAACGCAAAGATCACAGAAGAACGACGGAAAGCGCTGAACATTTCTCCTTTTTTTCCCCTTGACAAGAGATGTCCCCCAACACTTCCTCTCCCTTGAGGGAGAGGATTAAGAGCCTGCCCTGAATTTATTTCAGGGTGAGGGTGAATATCTTTTACTGTCATTACGAGCCCGAAGGGCGTGGTGATCTTACACCACACTGTCGTTGCGAGGTGTAGCCGACGCAATCTCAATTGCTATATTGGAGCTTGACTTTATTATCTTATAATGTAAGATAAAATAATATGACACGTGAATCAAAGTTTCACAAGGCGTTGCGGCGTATTTTTGTTGGTACGAAGGTTGAGGGAAAGTCCGGATATATCAACCTAATGAAGATAAAATTACGGTATTTTGAAAATGGTGTATTCCCAAAGCTTCAAAAGGATATCGAAAAGACCTCAGAACCATTCCCTGTGTTTAAAAGAAAGTTTTTTTGACAAACATATGAATAGTGATTTAACATTTATAACAAACGAACCGGGGCATACTCTTAAAGAAAGATTTGAGGTTTTAATAAAGGATTCACGTCTTTTTGATTGCCTTGTCGGTTATTTCTATACAAGTGGTTTTTATTCGATCTACAAATCATTGAAAAAAACTAAAAAGATAAGAATTCTTATTGGAATAGGAACAAGTAGAGAAACCTATGATTTGTTAAAAACTGCTATGAATAAAACGCAACAGTCGTTTCAATTTTCTCATGCTGAAACTAAAGAAAAAATTACAAATATGGTAGAAAAAGAGATGGAAGACTCTGAAGACAAACAGGAAGTGGAGGAAGGGGTTTGTAAATTTATTGAATGGATAAAAAACGGAAAGTTAGAAATAAGGGCATTCCCTTCTCAGAATATTCATGCCAAATTATATATAATGACCTTTACCGAAGGAGATAGAGATGTAGGCAGAGTTATTACCGGCTCCAGCAATTTTACTCGGGCAGGACTTACTGAAAATCTTGAATTTAATGTTGAATTAAAAAATCGCACTGATTACGAATTTGCAGAGCAAAAATTTGAAGAATTATGGAAGGATGCAGTTGATGTAAGTGAGAAATATATACAAACCATCCAAACAAAGACCTGGCTTAATCAAAATATAAAACCGTATGAATTATACCTGAAATTTTTATATGAATACTTCAAAGATGAATTGAATCTTACTGATGAGGTCTTTATAAAATATCTACCACAAGATTTTAAAAAATACGAATATCAAGAACAAGCAGTGTTAAATGCTAAAAAGATTTTAGAGGAGTATGGTGGGGTTTTTATTTCAGATGTTGTAGGTTTGGGGAAAACATATATTGCTGCTATGCTTGCAGGGCAAGTTGATGGCAGGACCCTTGTTATTGCGCCACCTGCTCTACTTAATAGAAATAACCCTGGCTCCTGGCCAAATGTATTTTCTGACTTTCATATTCCTGCTGATTTTGAGTCGGTTGGTAAGCTTGAGGCAGTATTGAATCGGGGAGTAGAAAAATATGCGAATATTATTATAGATGAAGCCCATCGGTTCAGAACAGAAACAACGATTGGATACGAGAAACTTGCACAAATCTGTCGAGGTAAACGCGTTATTCTTGTTACTGCTACTCCTTACAACAACTCTCCCGGAGATATCTTAAATCAAATTAAACTTTTTCAAAAATCAAGGAAAAGCACAATACCAAATCTTCCCAACCTAGAAAGTTTTTTCAATAGACTTGATAAGAAATTAAAAAAGATTGATAGACAGAAAAATTACGACGATTATATTAAAATGGTAAAAGAGAATGCGAAAGAAATAAGGGAGAAAGTCTTAAAGTATCTTATGGTTCGCAGAACTCGTTCTGAAATTGAAAAATATTTTACCAGAGATATTAAAGAACAAAAATTAGAATTTCCCGAGGTTGAGAATCCTGAACCACTTTATTACCATTTAAATGAGGATGAAGATAAAATTTTCAATGAGACAATCCATTTGATTACTCAAAGATTCGAATATGCCCGTTACACACCTTTTTTATATTATAAAGGCAAAATAACACAACCAGAAGAATTGTCTCAGAGAAATATGGGCAAATTCATGAAAATATTGCTTGTTAAACGACTTGAAAGCAGCTTTTATGCATTTCGTAATTCAATTGATAGATTTATCCATTCTTACAAAATGTTTCTTAAAGAATTTGGTAA
>JAUWGT010000113.1 GCA_030606265.1 Candidatus Stahliibacteriota bacterium
AGCTATGATTATCGCGATCATTATCGCCACGTCACTTGGCGGCATACTACCCATAATATTCAAGAAATTAGGTGTGGATCCAGCTTTGATGTCAGGTCCTCTGATAGCTACGATACTCGATACAACGACCCTGCTCATATATTTTAACGTGACAATGCTTCTTCTGTGGAATATTTGATGGTTCAATCTGAAAACATGGAAGACGATTAATGAATGAAGTTGTGAAGATAGGAAGTTATGAAGATGATGCTGATTATGGAAGAGGATTAATGAATGAAGTTGTGAAGATAGGAAGTTATGAAGATAAGAGGGAAATGGCACTGCGTGCGGGAATGGTTGCTTCGCAACGGTTATGGTTCACTAGCGTGAACGGTTCCTCTCGCCAGACTCGGGACACTGAATTTTATGGCTGAATCACAGATTAAGGTAAAATTCGTGATGGCACTGCCGTGCGGTTCCTGGATTTCTAACGCTTTAAACGTTATTAACGGTCTAAACGTCTCTTAATAACTTAATTACTTAGTTACTCAATTACTGCTTTGTCCAATAACTTAATTACTCAGTTACTTAGTAACTGCCCGGTGAAACGGTGAAACGGAGAACGCACTCTGTTGAAGACACTGGATTCCCTGGTCAAGCCAGAGAATGACTCTGAGATACTGTATTCTCAAGCTGGGCTCGATTTTGTCCCGATGAATCGGGCGACTACAATTTTAGGTATTTACTTGTCTTTAGGCGTTTAGGCATTTTGGATTTTTAGGTATTTGTATCTTCTAATAACTTAATTACTTAGTTACTCAATAACTGTTTTACCTAATTAGTTAGTAACTGCATTGTTATAGTGTTCTAAACACCTGGGATCATAATATTGTTTGGATACGAATTTTCCGCCCGAGGCGGATCAGCCTCAGGCTGAGGCTATTGGGATTTGGTGCTTCGCCGAAGGCGCTCTACCAGGTTGCTTTTCTTACGCCTGGGATCTCGCCTTCAAGGGCGAGTTCGCGAAAGCAAATGCGGCAAAGACCAAATCTGCGATAATAACCCCTTGCCCTTCCGCATCTGAAACAACGGTTATACCGTCTTGTCGAGAATTTTGGCTTTTTCTTTGCTTTATTTATCAAACATAACTTTGCCATACCTATCCTTTTTTATTCTTTCCTTATGAGAGGCATACCTAAGCCCTCGATCAGAGCAGCTGCATCTTCGTCCTTTTTCGCGGATGTGACGATTGCGATGTCCATGCCAAAAACTTTCTTGACCTTGTCGTACTCGATCTCGGGGAAAACGGTTTGTTCGGTTAATCCTAAGTTATAACAACCTCGACCATCAAATGAATCGCGGGAAAAACCACGGAAGTCACGAATTCTTGGTGCGGCTACGTTGATGAATCGATCGAAGAACTCCCACATACGTCCGCCCCTTAGAGTGATCTTTAGACCGATCACCATACCTTTGCGTATTTTGAAATTAGAGATCGGTTTTTTTGCCCGGGTGGCAACCGGTGCCTGTCCGGTAATCTTAGCTAAATCAGCTCCGATTATTGCAAGTACCTTCTGGTCATTGACAGCCTCACCGACCCCAACATTGATGACTATTTTTTTGAGTTCAGGTACTTCGTACAGATTTGCGTAGCCAAGCTGTTTTTGCAACGTTTTTCTCAGCTGTAGGTTATAGTACGACTTCAGTCTAGGTGTGTATTTTGCATCATCTTTCTTACTCAATTATCTCCCCACATTTCTTGCATATTCTTGCTTTTCGATCTTCTATCTTTTCTTTTCTGACTTTTGTTTTCTTACCGCATTTTGAACAAATAAGCACTAGATTTGCTATATGAATGGGTGCCGGTACAGTGACGATCCCAGAAGGTTTTGTTTGTGAACGCGCCCGTTGATGTTTCTTGACGAGATTGATGCCTTCGACGATTGCCTGCTGTTTTCTCGCAATGACCTCGAGCAGCCTGCCGCGCCTTCCCTTTTCTTCACCAGTATTAACTTCAACAAGATCATTTTTCTTGATGTGAAACCTGGTTATATTTTTCTTCTTTAATAGCTTTTTCATTTTTTTTACGAGCCTAAAGGCTCTACTCCATTATTTAGGTATTTAGACATTTCGGCGTTTAGGTATTTATTCATTATACTACTTCGCTTGCCAATGACATTATTTTGGTGAAACCTTTGTCTCGCAGTTCTCGTGCAACCGGGCCAAAAACCCGTGTACCTCTAGGTTCGCGCTGATCATTGATCAAAACGCACGCATTATCATCAAACCTTACATACGAACCATCAAGTCTCCGCTTTTCCTTTTTGGTTCTGACAATCACCGCCTTACCTTTATCGCCTTTCTTAACCGGGGTATTGGGTAGAGCATCTTTAATTGTAACGTTTATTACGTCGCCGATCGTTCCATATCTTCTTTTCGATCCGCCAGTTACTCGTATGCACATAGCGACGCGGGCGCCAGTGTTGTCACAGACCGTTAATCTTGAATATATTTGAATCATGCCAGTTCTCGTTCTCGCTCGGGTTCAGCGATTGTTCTGCGTGTTTTGCGAATATCATTGAGATATCGGTAATTCATTGCATCTTCCTAACTACCCGCCATCGTTTCATTTTGGCGAGCGGGCGCGTCGATTCGATCATGACCTTTTCACCGACTTTGCACTCATTTTTCTCGTCATGGACGTAGACTTTAGTGCTTTTTCGAACATACTTTTTATAGAGCGGGTGTTTGATATAGTAACTGACTTTAACGACAACGGTCTTATTTGCTTTATCGCTGATTATCACACCAACTTTTCTTCGACGCATCTTACTTTCCTTTCTTTGGCTTTTGCTTCGGTTTCTTTGCCTCAAGGAGTTTTCTAGTGCCCATTTCATCCTCGCGCAAGATAGTTTTGATACGAGCTATAGACCGGCGCAAAGTCCTTAGCCTCAGGGGATTGGGTATTTCTTGTGCACCACGGCGCAGTTTCAAATTGAAGATATCCTTATGATAGCCATTGAGCAAGTCACTAAGTTCTTCCCGGGTTTTCTCTCTTAGCTCAAAAACCTTCATATTTAATTCCCCGTTCTCGTTGCGCAAATCTTGTTTTTATCGGCAGTTTGTTCGATGCAAGTCTAAGAAGATATCGTGCATCCTCTTCATTCATACCGGCAAGTTCATATATGATGCGACCTGGTTTTACAACACTGACCCAGTACTCTGGTGCACCTTTGCCTTTGCCCATTCTCGTTTCCGCTGGTTTCTTGGTGATTGGTTTATTGGGGAATATCCTGAGCCACATCTTGCCGCCCTTTTTCATAGAGTGGGAGATAGCGACTCTTGATGCTTCGATCTGTCGAGCAGTTATCCATGCCGGCTGTAGTGCGATCAAGCCGTAATCACCAAAGGCAATTGTATTTCCCCGAGTCGCTTTTCCTTTCATGCGCCCTCTTTGCTGTTTTCTGTATTTTATCTTCTTCGGCTCGAGCATTACTTCACCGGCCCTTTGTAGATCCAAACTTTGATGCCTACTGTACCGTAAATGGTAAAAGCGGTGGCACAAGCGTAGTCGATATCGGCATTGAGTGTTTGCAGGGGTACCTTACCCTCATGTTGGGTTTCAGTACGGGCTATTTCAGTACCGCCAAGTCTGCCCCCGCATGAGATCTTTATCCCTTTTGCGCCGATTTTCATCGCTGAAATCAGAGCTCTTTTCATCGCTCTTCGGTGTGAGATACGTTGGACGATCTGTCGGGAAATATTCTGAGCAACCAGGAAGGCATCCAATTCAGGCATCCTGACTTCTTCTATGTTTATTGTGACATCTCTTTTAACAAGACTTTTGATTTCCTCTCGCAATTTTTTTATTTCTTCACCGCCTTTGCCGATCACTTTACCTGGCTGGGCAGTGCTTATGGAAATTATTACCCGGTTGGACAACCTTCTTATGATGATATCAGAGACCATGGCTTCAGAGAGACGCTGCCGTAAGTAGCGGCGGATAGTGTAGTCTTCAGCAATGAGTTCACGATAGTTCTTTTCATCAAACCACTTTGATTTCCAATCTTTGGTAATCCCTAATCTAAATCCAATTGGATGTGTTTTCTGTCCCATTAATCTCCCTTCTTGCTTTCAATAGGTTTGTAGGAGTCAACCACCAATGTGATGTGGCAGGTTCTTTTTTTGATCATAGCTGCAGAACCGCGAAAACCCGCACGCCATCTTTTCATGGTCGGACCTTCGTCCACTTTCGCTTCTTTCACAAATAATTGGTTATCATCTATTCTTGCAGTACCGATTTTTACTTTGAGATTTGCAACCGCAGAATCCAGAGTTTTCAGAATTGGTCGCTTGGATCTGGAATGCTGGAATTGAAGTAATGCCTTTGCTTCCAGGATTCCTTTACCCCTGATGATGTCCAGTATTCTTTTGATTTTTCTAGGGGAAATCCGCTCATACCGTTTAATAGCCTTGGCAATCATTTCTCAAACTCGCGTTTTTTCTCTTCTTTTCTCGTACCTGAATGGGCACGGAATGTCCGGCTTGGAGAAAATTCACCGAGTTTATGACCGACCATGCGTTCGGTAATGTAGACCGGGATGAATCGATTACCATTGTGGACTGCAATTGTGAAACCGACGAATTCCGGTGGGATCATCGAGCTTCTTGCCCATGTTTTGATAATTTTCTTTTCGTTTGAGTCAATCAGCATGGAGATCTTCTTCATTAGTTTTGTGTCAACATAAGGGCCTTTCTTGAGTGATCTCGACATTATTTTCTCCTTTTCAAGATGAATTTGTCTGATGCCTTATGGACTCGTCTCGTTTTCTTTCCTTTAGTCAACCATCCCCATGGTGAAACTGGGTGCCGTCCGCCGTGTGATTTTCCTTCACCGCCGCCTAGCGGATGGTCAACAGGGTTCATTGCTACACCTCTGACATGAGGTCGGCGTCCGTGATGTCTTGTCCTGCCTGCCTTACCGTAGACAACACTGGAATGAAGGGTATTAGAGGCTTTGCCAATTGTTGCGCGGCATCGTGTATCGATCAGACGTAATTCTCCAGACGGTAGTTTTAGATGAGCATATTGTCCTTCTTTTGCCATAATCTGGCTGGAAAGACCGGCTCCCCGTACGAGTTGTGCACCTTTACCAGGTGCAAGTTCGATATTGTGTATCTCAACACCGAGTGGAATGTCAGCGAGCCTAAGACAATGTCCCAACTCAATCGACGAGTTGTCTCCAGACATTACTGTAGCGCCAACATCCAAACCTTCAGGACAAATGATATACCTTTTTTCACCGTCTGCATAGGCAAGTAGGGCGATCAAGGCTCCGCGGTTTGGGTCGTATTCTATTGCTTGTACCTTTGCCGGGATGTTATCTTTGTCCCGACGGAAATCTATTATGCGCACAAATTTATGATGACCACCGCCCCGGTGGCGTGCTGTAATCCGTCCGCGGTTGTTTCTTCCACCAGACCGTTTTTTGGACAGCAACAGGGATTTCTCCGGTTTCGTTTTCGTGACTGCAATCTTATTCACTGTATAATATCTTCTGGATGGTGTTATTGGACGGTATTTCTTAATTGCCATTATACACCCTCTACTATTTCTATTTTTTGGCCCGCTTTGAGCGTAACCGAAGCTTTCTTGTAAGCTGATGTGTAACCTTCAGAGCGCCCCAGACGTCTTGGTTTTCGTGGCATGTTTGCGGTCTTGATATCGATTATTTCAACATTGAACAATTTTTCGATCGCTTCTTTTATCTGGCGTTTAGTCGCGCGTGGTATGACCTCAAACTGGTATACATTCATTTCTCTTAAACGGTCGGCCTTTTCAGTTATCAATGCTTTTTTAATTATTTTTTCGTGGCGCATCGTTTCTCCAGTTTTTCAAGACCTTTTTTGGTGACTAATAAGTATTCGGCAGCGAGAACGTCAAGGCAATTTATGTCATCTACTCGTTTCACATTGACATAGGGGATATTGCGACCGGCTAGTTTAATATTTTTGCTGATTACATCAACTCCCATAAGTATTTTAGTATTGCGTAAGTTGATGCTTTCCAAAATTTTGGCAAGATTTTTAGTTTTAGGTGTTTCAATATCAAGGTTTTCAATGACCATGATCTTGTTTTCTTGAGCCATAACGCTTAGTGAAGAAAGGAGGGCTTTGAGTTTTTTCTTTTTGGGTACACGTACTGAGTAATCGCGTGGTTTTGGACCGAAGACAACTCCACCGCCGCGCCATATAGGAGAACGGATTGTACCGGCCCGCGCCCAGCCAATTCCTTTTTGGCGATGGGGTTTTTTTCCACCACCTCTGACTTCAGTTTTATTCTTGGTGCTGGCTAGACCTTTTCGCTGGTTCTTCAAGAGCACAGTTATATTTTCCCATAGTAAGGCTTTATTAATATCCTGCTTGAAGATACTGTCATTGAGTGTGACTTTGCCCGTTTCTTTGCCTGTTTTATCGAACAACTTGGTTTTCATCGTTCCTCTTTCAGCATTATGACGTAAGCATTTTTTGCACCGGGGATTGCACCCTTTACGTATAGCAAATTCTTCTCTTTTTCAACCTTGATAACTTTTAGATTTTTAACCGTGACTCTTTCATTACCGTATCGACCAGGCATTTTTTTATTCTTCCAAATTCTACCGGGCGATGTACCGGGTCCGACTGAACCCATTCTTCGGTGTGCAGTTGATCCGTGAGAAGCCGGCCCACCGTGCCAGCCCCAACGTTTGACACCGCCGGTAAAACCCCGACCTTTTGTCCAGCCGACAACAGCGATCTTGTCGCCATCATTGAATATCGATACGTCAATTTTTTCACCTACTTTATACTTTTCAGGGTTTTCGACCCTGAGCTCCATCAGTTTTGCAGCCGACTTCAATTTTGCTTTCTTGAGATGTCCAGTCAGGGCTTTATTGTAATGTTTCTTTTCACCAAAACCGAGTTGGATAGCTTTGTAGCCATCGGTTTTCTTATCTTTGATCTGAACGATGGGACAAGGACCAGCCTGGATCATACTCACCGGTACGACGTGACCATTTTCTAAGAAGATCTGTGCCATACCGAGTTTTTTGCCGACAAGTCCGATCATCTTACATCGCTTTCACTTCAATGTATACGCCAGCTGGGATTTCGAGTTTGTTTAGGGCATCAATTATGTCAGGGGTAACGTCATTCAGTTCAATGAGCCGTTTGTGGATGCGCAGCTGAAATTGCTCGCGTGATTTCTTGTCTACGTGGGGGGAACGGAGTACAGTGTAGAGCGATTTTTCAGTTGGTAGCGGGATAGGACCGGAAAGGTTAACGCCGAAGCGCTTTGCGGTTTCGACAATTGATTTCACAGATTGGTCGAGAATACGATGGTCGTATGATTTCAATCTGATACGTAATTTATTCATTATTCTAGTATTTTGGTTACGACGCCCGCGCCGACAGTTCTGCCGCCTTCGCGGATTGCAAAGCGCAGTCCCTGCTCGACTGCTACGGGCGTGATCAACTCGATCTCTAGATTAGCATTGTCGCCAGGCATGACCATCTCAACACCTTTGGGTAATTTCGCAATACCAGTC
>JAUWGT010000098.1 GCA_030606265.1 Candidatus Stahliibacteriota bacterium
CGCCCTACGCTCTACTCCCGACGTTTCTTTTCCCGCTCGCAAGAGCCATAACCGTCCGAAGGACTCATTACCGTGCTGAAAGCACCTTTACCGCACGCAGTGCTCTCTTCCAATCCGTTAGGATTCAGTTGACAATTTTAGATTTATGTGTAGAATTTAACATGGCAAATATAGTTGTCCCAATAGTACTACTCATTGTTGCTATTGGTGTTCTTTTATTTATTGCCAAAGAACTCGACCCCACAAAAAAACGTAAGGTATCTGGTATCATGTTTTTTCTTTTATGCATACTATTAGTAATATCACAGATTTCATACCTGATAAACCCGTTGGAAAGGTTTAAGAACTTTGGCGGGATGTTTGGCTTTTACTCATCAGCCTGGATATTCTGGCTCATTGGTTTCTATTTTTTCATTATCCCGTGTATCCTTGCTTATCTTGGTTTTGTTTTCTTATTTAAACCTGAAAAAAAGATCAATACTGTTTTATTGTATTTTGTACCGATAGGCGTCATTGTCGATACAATCCTTGCGCTCTTTCTAAAATTAAAGGTTAGTAATATCGGTGCTGGCGGTACGTTTGGTTCTATAATCAGTAAATTCCTGATAGACTATTTTGGTCAACTCGGCACTTATCTTATCCTCGGTTTCGGTATGGTAATCGTCATGTTTATGATCCTCAAGAAAAGCATCTTTCCCAGATCCAAACCAAGGGACGCGTTAGTCATAAAAGAAAAGCCGAAAAAAGCAAAAAAACAGAAAAAGGAAACAAAACCAATAGAAAAAGATGAAACACAGACCAGGGCAAGAATGACAAAGGTGCCGACAAAGATTGATTTTAAAAAAGCCTACCTGGATATCCTGGAGGAAACATCAGAAGATCACGAGTTGGACAAGAAGGCTTTAGAAAAAGAAGGCGATGTTTTATCAACCTGCCTTGCTGAATTCGATGTCCAGGGTAAGGTCGTTAACGTTGAATCTGGACCGGTTATCTCGAGGTTTGAGTTTGAACCAGCCCCAGGCGTCAAGGTTAGCCGGATAGCTAACCTCGGCAATGATCTGGCTCTGGCGCTGAAAGCAACCCGCATAAGGGTAGTCGCACCAATACCTGGCAAATCAGCAGTTGGTATTGAAGTTCCAAAGCACGAACGGAGTCTCGTCTGTTTGAAAAAAGGTATCCTGAGTAGTGAGTTCCAAAATAGCCCTTCGCCTTTAGGCATTGTGCTCGGTGAAGACATCACTGGTCAACCAGTTACCGGCGATATCTCACAGATGCCCCATATGCTCATTGCCGGCACTACTGGTTCAGGAAAGAGCGTTTGTATTAATACTATTATCCTCAGTTTGCTCTATCATTCTACCCCAAAAAATCTCCGCTTCCTCATGATCGATCCAAAGCGTCTTGAACTGCCAATGTATAATCCAATTCCACACCTCCTGCGCCGTGCTGTCACACAACCGAAGCGCGCGGTCACCGAACTTGAGAAATTAGTCAAAATCATGGAAATCAGGTATCGCGATTTCGCCCGCGAAGGAGTTAGAGATATTAGCGGTTACAATATAAAGATGAAGAAAAAGGGCGGTGAGATAAAACCATATATCCTTGTAATCGTCGATGAGCTTGCTGATTTAATGCTCACTGCGGCAAACGAAATCGAGGAGAACATCACGCGACTTGCCCAGATGTCAAGAGCAGTCGGTATCCATCTTATTTTAGCAACCCAACGACCTTCAGTAGATGTGATTACTGGTTTGATAAAAGCGAATTTCCCGTGCCGGATTGCTTTCCAGGTTGCCTCGAAGACTGATTCCCGGACGATCCTCGATATGAACGGTGCTGAATCCCTGCTTGGCCATGGCGATATGCTTTTCTTGCCACCTGGCAAAGGCACACCGGTTCGCTTGCACGGTGCCTATATGACAACCGAAGAGATTAGCGGTATCAGTAATCTTATTGCCCGTATGTATTTGATGGAACTGCTGAGCGACCTTGAAGGAGACTTGGACAAAATCACCAATGCAATAATTGAAGAAGAATTATGGACTGCATTTGTTAATACTAAAGACCCGGCATTTGATGAAAAGCGGCGCGCGCTATCGAATATGATGCCCGTTGAAAAAATCGACGAAATTATCCAGGATGGCTACTATCCCAAACTTGGTGAAGAGCATGTTAAGATCGAAGCGCTAGTGCAGGAAGAAACTCTCGAGACTGATCCACTTTTTCTTGAAGGGGCAAAACTTGTGTTCAGACACCAGGTAGCTTCGGTTTCGCTTTTGCAGCGTCGACTCGGTGTCGGCTATGCACGTGCCGGAAGGATCATTGATCAGCTTGAGGCGGCTAATTTGATTGAACCGTTCCAGGGTAGTAAGTCGCGGAAAGTCCTCGTTGAACGAGAAGAAGAATTCAATAAAATACTCAGCAAATATACAACCACGTAAAACGTAAAACAGTAATTGAGTAATTAAGTAACTAAGTTATTGAAAGACGTTAAGAACGTTATGATCGTTTAGATCGTTAATAGCGTTAGTTTGGTTTATTTAGGCATTTACCCCGTTTAGATAGTACACATCTAACGGGGTTTAGGTATTTTGGATTCTAGGTGTTTGTATCTTCTTTGTTACCCCATTACTCCGACATCCTGATACACCGTTACATATCTTCGCTCTACGCATTACTCCTTACTCTCTACGCTTTTTTTCCCGCTCGTCAGAGCCATAACCGTTCACGTTAGTGAACCATAACCGTCCGAAGGACCCATTACCGTGCTGAAAGCACCTTTACCGCACGCAGTGCCATTTCCCTCTTGTCTCCAGTGAAACGTGTCTACAATCCACTTTGTGTGGATGTGTCTTCAGCGCAGCGTGCCTTCAGCCCGTCTTAAACGGGCGTATCTTCAGGAGCGAAGCGACATGTCTTCAGGCAAAGCTATATTGCCGTGACTTCATCCACCAGAGGTGGAGTGTCTCCAGCGTAGCGTGTCTCCTGTCTTGACTTTATCATAGACCTTTGATATAATATCGTGCACAAACAAGGAGGTTATAATGAAGAAGTTATTCGTTTTGGTTATTGGTTTGGCCGTTTTGCTTTACGCCGACGCGCCGTGGATTCCAAATGTTAGAGTTAGTATTGATGAACCCTGGGATACTCTGAACCAGGGCGAGTCTTGTCTGGCGATATATGGTGATACCATTGTCTCGATATGTAATACTGCTGAGCGTGGACAGGTACCTGTTGCACCTTATGCCTATTCTTTTGATGCAGGGCAGACCTTCACTCAAATACCGTTTACTGATAACACAACTGGGATTGGTTGGCATACTGACCCGGTTATTGCATTTGATGATTCTGGCTATGTCCATATGCTTATTCAGTTTTCTGTAAGCATGCTAAAACACTATCTGTCGCGGGACGGCGGTCAGACCTGGGAAGATACCTCGACGGTCACGAACAGCTATGGTGTTGACAAACCGTGGATGGTTGTCAATGGAAGTGATATCTATATTGCCTGGCAGCAAACTTCAGGACAGACTGGTATCCAGTTTGCCAAATCAACTAATTACGGCGCAACCTGGAATCTATCGCTGATATGGTCAAGAACCGGTATTACCGCGCTATGCATGGATGAATACGATATCTTGCACCTTGCTCTAGTTGCCTGGGGAGCTGGAAGAGTCTATTACAAACAATCAACTGATTATGGCCAAACCTGGTCAAGCGAGACTTATCTTTCTACCTTCACCTACAGTTCCAGCTATGGTGATCGAGCGCCGATCAATTCGATCACGGCTAAAGATAGTGTCGTTTTTATAACGTGGGTTGACCAAACCTTTGGTACTTGGGACATCAGGGCTGCCCGTTCTACTGATGGCGGTTCAACATGGAGTTCACCTTATGTCATTAATGATATCACATCGGGCGGGCAGTGTAAATGCTGGGTGCTTTTTGATGGTTCTGGTGGTTTGCACTTGACTTACTACCACACACCTGACTGGCCGACCAACCCGTCCAGTCTCTTTTCGTTCCGCTACCAGTATTCTCCTGATGCTGGCGTGACATTCAACCCGGGTATCCGCGTTTCTGATACTTCGGTCGCAAGCCTCGATGATTTTATCGGTGAATACCACATCACCCAGGCAGATGATGCGTATCTCTACGCGATCTGGACTGATGGTCGCAACGGAGATTATAATGATCTTTATTTTTCCAAAGCATTGCTTCTTGACCTCAGGGTTGCTGAAGAGGACAGAGACGAGCAGATAGTCAACCGCATACTCACAGTACCAACCATTTGGAACAGCAAGGTACTCATGCGCGTGCAGCCATATGCATCTCCTCTTGAAATAAATGCATACGATATATCGGGGAGATTGGTCAAACACATATACGCGGGTATAGTAAGCAACCCAATGTTGATTCAATTGGATCCCAATGATTTTCCTCAGGGTGTTATTTTTATGCGGTTGAATTCCAGGGATCTTACTGAGGTATGTAAGATCGTGAACCTGAAATAGAAAACATGGTCCTTGAATAATATGGCAGACGTTTATTTTTTGGATTTGACAAAAAGCTATAGGAAGAGTTCTGTTTTGATGTTGGAAAAACTCATTGAGGTTTCTGGAGCTTTGAAGATCATTAATAAAGGTAGTGCATGCGCGGTCAAGTTACATGTCGGGGAACGAGGTAATGTAAATTTTGTCAAACCAGTCTATGTCAAGAAATTAGTTGAAATGATTAGCAAAGCAGGTGGTGCTCCATTCTTGACTGATACGACAACGCTTTATTCAGGTCAGCGGCACCGGGCTGATTTGCATATTGCACTTGCCCATGAGCACGGTTTTGATTTTGCACCATTTATCGTAGCTGATGGGTTGTACGGAGATGATTATGTGGAGATCAATGGTTGCAAGATCGCCAGTCTTTTCAGTCATATTGATACCTTGCTTTGCGTTTCACACTTTAAAGGTCATCTCAATTGTGGTTTCGGTGGAACCTTAAAGAACTTAGGCATGGGATGTGCATCAAAGGGCGGTAAATTGACGATGCATTCTGGGTCCAAACCTCAGATTGATTTGGATAAATGCACGCGTTGTAAAAGGTGCCTTGAGTATTGCCTTTATAATGCAATAACAGAAAAAAGTGGTGATATAGTGATCGACCAGAACGTATGCACTGGTTGCGGCGGCTGCATGGCAATATGTTCAGAACGGGCGATAAAATTCCAGTGGGATGCTGCATCGTCCGATCTCCAGAAAGGGATTGCAAAATATACTGCTAATGCAATAAAAGGCAAGCGAGCCTTCTACGTTAATTTCCTCATTGACATTACTCCAAACTGCGATTGTTTCAACACAAGTGAACCGATGATCGCTCCGGATGTCGGTATTCTTGCGTCTTTTGATCCAGTGAGTTTAGACAAGGCGTGCTATGATCTTATTAAGGATCCAATAGATAACTTGCATCCGGATGTTGATTCTCAGGTGCAGATAGAATTTGCTGAGAAATATAAGGTAGGAGAGAGCAGTTATGAAATCAAAAGCATCTAGTCTTAAAAAGAAGATTAGCCGACTTGAGACATTGATCCATACATCGATGCTCTTTTCTTCAATACTCGATATAGACGATCTTCTTGATATCGTTCTCCGTAAAGCTGAAGAGGTCATGGATGCTGAAGCATCGTCAGTTTTTAGAATTGACGAGGAAAAAAATGAGTTGTACTTTGTGATTGCACGTGGTGCCAGAGGTAAAGAGGCAAAAGAGATTAGAGTTCCAATAGGTAAAGGTATTGTTGGCTGGACTGCTCAACACGGCGAGCCTTTGCTTGTTGCAGATGTCAGTAAGGATCCACGCTGGTTTAAGGGTGTTGATAAGAAGTCCAAATTTGTCACCCGCTCGATCATGGCGGTACCTCTGATTTCAAAAGGTAAGGTCATCGGTGTTGCTGAGGTGCTCAACAAACGCGGCAATAGGAAGTTTAATAAGACTGACCTTGACCTATTTCAGTCATTAGGTAACCAGATTGCGATCGCGATCGAAAATGCTTCATTGTATAAAGAACTCGATGAGTTATTTCTTTCTTCAATCCGGGCGATCGTTGAAGCCGTTGATGCAAAGGACACATATACGCGTGGTCATTCAGCTCGGGTTGTGAAGTACTCATTGATAATCGGCGAAGCGCTGGACTTTGATAAGGAACGACAAAAAAGGCTTGAGGTTTCTGCGATCCTGCACGATGTAGGAAAAATAGGGATTCCAGACCGCATTCTGGGAAAACCAGGTAAGTTGACTTATGAAGAGTACAATTATATGAAACGCCATCCTGAATTGGGTAGCTCAATAATCGAGCCGATAGCAGAACTAAAGGAACTCATCCCGAATATCCTTCACCATCATGAGCGATATGATGGTAATGGTTATCCAAAGGGGTTACGCGGTACAGAGATTCCTTTGTTTGCACGCATTATATGTGTTGCCGATTCTTTTGATGCGATGACGACTGATCGACCTTATCGCAAACGCAAGAGTATTAAAATCGCCGTGCGTGAATTGACCGATAACAGCGGCACCCAATTCGATACTGAACTGGTTTCAGTTTTCATAAAAGAGATACAGGCTAACAATATCCTATAGTACTGAAATTGAAAAATAAAATCAAGCCCGCAATACTCGTCGCCTGCTTGGCGAGCATTGTGGTATATTTACTTTCTCTATTCACCCCATTATGGTTGCCTTTTGAAAGAAAAGTGTATGACCTCAAATATCAGTGGTATGTGTCTGAACAAAGGGTGGAGGACATTGTTATTATTGATATCGATGCAAAGAGCCTGGGGAAATTGGGTAGATATCAAAACTGGCCAAGGGTGTATTTTGCTGAGGTTATTGATTATCTTGATCATGCAAGGGCAGTGGGAATAGATATTCTGTTTGCTGAACCAGATACCTTGCCGATCCAAGTTCGTCAGTTTTTTGACAAGCCGAGTTTTGATACCTTGATCGAAAATGCCCTGAAAAGAAACGGTAAAGTCGTTTTGGTTTCTGATTTGAAGATCGAGCCGATATTCACCAAGTACAACCGTACTGGCTGCGGATACGTATTTGCCGATAAAGACGGGGTTGTGAGAAGAGGGTTTTATTCTTTATTTGGAAAGAAGACGTTTGCGGCAGAGATCAGTGATATGATCGATACTGCACCACGGCATGATAGGTTCCTTGTACGTTTCTTTAGTGAAAGTTCATTCAGAAAAATATCTTTTTCAGATGTCTATTTAAAGAGAGTCCCCAAGGAATATTTTTCCGACAAGATCGTATTGATCGGTGGTACTGCCCCGGGTTTATTTGACTATCATGCAATACCTTTTGAAAGACATTTTCCCGGGATACTTATTCAAGCCAACTTAGTAAATAACTTTATCAACAACCTAAAAATACATGAAATTTCATTAGTTTATATATTGATTGCAAGTATAATATTATGTTTAATTACCAGTTTGCTTTTTCTTTATAAATCGGCGCGCATCTATATCTTATTCTGCGTCATTCTTTTTGCATTACTCATAGTTGGTTCTTTTATCCTTTTTGGCTTTGGTCGTGAATTCGGTATTGTGCGACCATCCTATGCCATGATTCTCACTATTGTTTTCAGCTTGATGTACCGCTACCAATTTGAAGAGCGCGAGAAAAGAAAGATAAAGGCGATTTTTTCTCGGTATTATTCGACCGACCTCGTGGAGAAATTGGTTAAAGACCCACCCAAACTTGGTGGTGAAAAGGCTAATTGTACGATCCTCTTTGCAGATATCCGCAATTTCACGCCTTATGCAGAAAAAACCAGACCAGAGGATGTAGGTCATCATTTGAATGCCTTTTTAGACAAAATGGTTCAGTCTATTTTTGCTTATCAAGGGAGTGTCGATAAATTCATTGGCGATTGTGTTATGGCCGTATTCGGTTCACCAGTACAGTTACGGAACCATGCGTTAAATGCCTGTTTTGCCGCGGTTGAAATGGTGCAAAAGGCTAATGACCTTGGTTTCAAGATAGGCATTGGCATTAATTCTGGAGATGTGATAAGCGGTAATTTCGGTTCACCAATGCGTATGGAGTATACGGTTATTGGCGATCCGGTTAATCTTGCTTCAAGATTCGAAGGTGTTACCAAACAATTTGACTGCAGTATTGTGATGGGCCCTGATACCTATGCCCTGGCCATGACTGATCCAACCGAATACTTAGAATTCAAAGAACTAGGTAAAGTAAAAGTAAAAGGCAAAGAGGCCGAAATCATGGTATATACTGTAACAGCAAAGATATAAAACAGCTATAAAGCAGTAATTAAGTTATTAAGTAATTAAGTTATTGGTAAAGCAGTAATTGAGTAACTAAGTAATTAAGTAATTTTGAACCTTTGAATCCTAACGGATTGGAAGTTATCCCTCGACTTGCTTACTTCGATTACACTCAGTACTAACAGAGCAAGCAGGGTGGAAAGGAGCTGACGCTGGAAGGGATCCCTCGACTCGCTCACTTCGATTACACTCAGTACTAACAAAACAGGCGGGATGGAATTTTAATCGTTTAATACACAGACAGTTATTGGTAAAACAGTTATTCAGTTACTAAGTTATTAAGTTACTTGGAGATTGCTTCACGATTCTTGTCATTGCGATCCGCCTTAGGCGGAGAAGCAATCTCCGTTACTCCGGGT
>JAUWGT010000174.1 GCA_030606265.1 Candidatus Stahliibacteriota bacterium
TAAGTAAAAGGGTGGGGAACGTGTGCCTTATTGAAAATCTTACCTCTAAATTTCTTATTTGATCGCGGTGCATAGAATAATCGTTTGTCGTCAATATGCTTTTCCAGCTTCTCCCTTACTTCAGGAATTGATTCTTCTGTATGTATTACGAAGGTGTCGAAAGGAAGTATCTTCATTATTTCCTACAGATAACGTTTCGCATCACTTGATTCGCAGGGCTTCAGCCCTGCGAATCAAGTGCAGGCGGTTGTTCGGTCATAATGGTATTTCGTTGTTTCTGGAATTCAGCCTTTAATTCCTCAATTTCTTTTATACAATTTGTCTTTAAAATGTTATGTATTGTTTCGGTCGCTGAAATCAATATGCCACAAAAATTATCGATGTAGGGGAGTATGCGATCATAATTTATCGGAGGATATAGCTCCACTTTGAAGTCATTCATCTCTTTTGAGATATTTACATGCCTTGCTTGTAAGGCTCTTAAATTATTATGAGAGTGGCAACATAAAATATTGTATACTGAGCGATAAATAGGTTCCAGGTTCGCTTTATCAAATTTATGGTAGACTGATAGTGGTTTATAACCCTTGCCTCGAAGCTCCTCTTGTTCTTGCTCCCATTTGTCTAATATTTCATCAGTATCAGGGAAATCTGAAATTTCTTTCAAAAATGGATTTGATCCATCTTTTGACTCTTCTAATAATTTGATCCATTCTTTTAATTCTGATGCACGAAGTTGATAACCGTAACATCGATCCGTTGCGAGATTAGCGAAATCCAAATATGCCTCAACTGCTGAACGTAGAAGGATTGGCACTCCGATTCCAACAGTTTCTTGCACTAAAATACAAGCTGATCCAGTCAGTTCGATTAATGAACAATAAAGAGAAACAAGATTAAGATGCCAAGGATGGTTCTTGTCAAAATGGAGGTGCTCAGTTAACTTCATGGCCCTTTCGTGCAAATGGCACATAAAATTGAAATATTTTTCCGCTGATGATTGATTTATTTCATTCATAGTAATTTGTAAGACCGAACGCCCCGCATAAGCCGGGAGCATAGCGAGTCGGCCTTCATGCGGTTGTTATGGCGTCAAATCTTTACGGCCTGTTGCATAGGTATCACTTACATTGCAAGGTGAATTCTTTGTAGCCACCAGCGTCGATTGAATATGTGCTCCTTGGATTTATGATCTTAACGGGCTTCGATAGAAGCTGAAACATAGTGACTTCATGAGTTCCTTCTAGTGCTACACAGCTATTCTGAAAAACTTCACCAGATTTCGTAAAGCAGTATATTTCGATTCTAGAAGCAGGGACACCGTGAAAATCCAACTTCTTTACGGGAGCTATACGACATTCTGTATAGCCCTTGAGATCAGCAATGTCTATGGTCACCCAACTAGTCCCAGGGCGATAATGGCGTACTTCTCCTGACATTCCGTCCAATACTTCAATATCCCAATCGCACGCATCAGCCCAAGCAGAATGCGATACTATCGAACAAAACAATACTGATACTGACGCCAAAACCAGAAAAGTGATTATGCTTATTTGTTTTCCCATAATTGACCATCCATTTCGTGATGATAATAGCGCTCATTGGTTCAATTTCCCTCTCAGTCACGTATTACATCAATAGAAAACTTACCGGCTCGTGCCAGAGTACCAAGCTAGGTTTCTAGTTTGTCTGGCCTTTGTTCGTAGTCCTCCCGTAGGTATAGTACTGGCCTGAACCCCATTTTGATAAGATCGAAGTCCTGGCGTGCTCGCATGAAAGCTCGTGTGTATTCGAGCACAGCATCAATCGTGTGAGCACTTCTCACCTCCATGACAATGTCCGAACCAAAAAGCCAGCTGTGGTGTTTCCGCAAAATACTACCCACTAGTTCAATCAGGTCATCAAGGTCATTGTCGGTCAGAGGATAATCTCGAGACAGCGCCTGCGGGTCGTCGAAATACTCCTTATCGAGGTGGGCTATTGCCTTGTCGCGTCGACCCTTAATTCGTGAGATAGTGTCTTTCCGAGCCTCAAGCTCAGCGATTTGCCCGTCAATCAGGGTGCGGAATTCCTTGACGCTGATGGGTTCGCGCTCTCCTCTTGTTTGGTGTGGATTGTAGCGCGTTGGCTTCACTTCTGCGGCACACTCCCATGCCCTCTTCAGCCAATGAAACAAGGACCTCTTCTCCTTGTACGACAAAAGCGTCGACAGTTCGACAAGAACGATACGCGACAGACTATAGGCGGCTAGCTGAAAGAAGTAGTGTCCGCGGTTTAGAGCGTCAATTCGCGTTGGGGACGTCCATGCAAGAACACTCTTGAATTGCTGTCTCATGCTTTTTGTGTTCAAAAAGTGATGAACCAGCTTATCAAAATACTCTCTCAGTTCGGCGTTGGAATCAGTCATTTGAATAGCTCCAAGGCATCTCTCAGGCATGCATGAATCTGGTCTGTGCACCATAACGCTGTAGCTGAGACGCGGGAAACGCGCCAGCGTTTTCCCGTCGATTCTCCAGCGATTTGTTCGGCGTTTTTTTCAGTGTCTGTGCTCATGCCTTTCGATTACGAACCAAACGTTGACGGTTAAAAAGGCGTTCAGCTATACTACCCCCAACGATTCGGCTTTCTAAAGTGAGCAACTCTTCGATATCGAGAGCCAACCCCAATTCCATCCGCCGTTCGCGGTACTCTGCGGCATGATGCTGAAGAACCATTCCTGTTACCACAGGAGAACCGTCGGGCAAGAGTGTTAGAAGCGGCGCACCAGACAATCCCGGTGGGGGTACAAACGATAGCTCATATCCAGGAGGAACTCCTGATAAGCTTGTCAATCCTCGCCGGGTAACAACATGCCCTTTGAAGGCCCTAAGGTGGTAAACGGGAGGCTCGAACCCAAAGGGAAAACCCATAGTGAAAACATCCACAAGAAAATTGAGTGGAGTAAAGCTAAACGGTAATATCTCTGCAGATAGGTTAAAACAATACAGTAGCGCAACGTCTATATCATCAAAGATTTCAAAATCTCTTACGGTCTGAGCATGGAAGTTGCCTGGTGTAAGCCGAGCCAAAGCTACTTCGCCATCTCCCTGAGCATCTTTGAAAACGTGGGCTGCAGTCAGAAATAAATCAGGGGCGAGACTGAAAGCCGTGCCATGAAAAACTCCATAGCTCAGGTCAAATACTTTTTTTTCTACATTTCCATGACCTGCAAGAACTGCGAGATTCAAAGCGTATGCATTCATCTTAAAAGGCATTTCAATTATCTGCCGAACGTCAAGCTGCGCGGCGAGGGAACCGAGTCCACCACCAGCGATAGGTTAGAAATTATTCTTTTAATTAGCGCAATGGGTTAGAAGGCATATATCCCTTTATATTATGCCTCTGATGCACAGCATTCTTTATTGGATTGTAGATTATAGGCTCAAGAGCACTATCATTCTCATCAACCCACTTACCTTTCAGTGTTTTGAAATAAAAGAAATATTCTGCATATTTCTTTAAATCGACATCGCGATGGTAAGTAATTTGAACCTCTAAGACTCGATTTGTCGGAGACTCATTAACTTCAGGCAACACACTATCAAATACTAAATTGTTAAATTCGATTGTTTCAGGCTTTAAAGGAGACAGCCGGCGGATAAACCAATCTGGGTTAGATACAGGTGATGCCATCATTATTTTCTTAAGCTTTGGAATATATTTTAAAACCGTGACTTGAACTTGTAACTTTATTGCGTCTACCGGACCGACATTTGTAATTGTAAAATGGGACGATTTACTTGAAAACTCATCAAATTCAGTCCTAAAAGAAATGGTTGGTCGAAAATTTAGTTCGTTTAAAAATCTTGTTTCGTTATGTGCTTTCCAGCTTAGCAAAGATGCTCCGATGGAAAATAATAGTGCTGTTAGCGCTATAACTTCAGACCAGCCAAATTTCTTCTCAAAATTAGGCATTTATTCGTCCATATTCACATTTCTAAACAGAGTAATAAATGGAAACTTTCCATAATATTAGACCATATAGATGGACATATTTCCCGTCTATTCATATATCAAACAGATC
>JAUWGT010000182.1 GCA_030606265.1 Candidatus Stahliibacteriota bacterium
ACCTCCGTTTGTCCATACGGCTATGGGTGCTCCAGTAGCATTACAGTAACTCTTGAGCTGTTCTTTGCCATCTTTCAGCTTGGGTTTTTTCACCTCGACGATGATATATTCTACGGTCGGACGGTCTTTATCAAAGACTACGATATCGGACGATTTTGTCTGTCTACCAAACTGCACAGGATGTTCGAATCGAATTCTTTTCTGTGGATAGCCATAATAATTCATCAATTTTGCAGTATAAAGCTGGCGCACGACTTCTTCGGGCTTAAGTTGAATTTCTTTTTCCCGAATTATGCACTCCACATATGGCTTGCCTTTTTTTTCGATAATCTTTTTCTCAAGAACCGTTATTTCTTCGGGCGTGAATATCGATAGGTTGTATCGTGTATCTTTCAATATGGAAAGTAGAGTTGTTTTGTCTCTATTTTTTACCATAAACGCCTCGTTTCTTCAAAAACTTTTCTATGTGATAAGACTGTATCTTATTGGGATTATTCTTACCACTAAACCATCTGCTAACCGTGGAAAAAGCGACACCAAGCTCACTGGCGAGCTTTTGAAGAGATATTTTCTCTTCCAAACGATAAAGTTCCAACTGTCTTACGATGTTTGTGTTCTGCTTTGGACTGTTTTGCATATTTTGCATTTTATATCAATTAGGCAAAAAAGTCAATGCTTACTATTAAGGATTTCTATATATATTATATATAAAAACCCCACCTAATGCTAAAATGTATGATTTCTCGGTCATTTTTGCTTCTGCGAAAAACACTCCCGATGAATCGGGTGACTACAATCGTACACCGGCTCCCGATGAATCGGGTGACTACAATCGTACACCGGCTCCCGATAAATCGGGTGACTACATTTGCGCACCGGTTCCTGATGAACCGGGCGACTATTTGTGTATAACCCCTTGTGTTTTGTCGTCTGAAACATTTGTTATCTCTATTCTTATAAGTGCATTTTTATCATAATCGCCATTAACCTCTACCCGAATGTAATTATCAGTCAAACCAGATATCATGTCGGCATTCTTTTCTACAATAATGTCAAATGTTTTCCCGGTGAGTTTTTCTCTGAACTCGTAGTTTTTATTCTTGATCAGGTCCTTGAGTCGCCACAGGCGTTGTCGTTTTGTTTTTCGGTCTACTGGGTCACCCAGGATATAGGCACTTGTCAATGGTCTTGGTGAATATGGGAAAATATGGAGGTGAGTAAATGGCTGTCTTTCTATGAATTTGTAGGTATTCTCAAACTCGTTTTCCATTTCTCCGGGAAAGCCTACTATTATATCTGCACCAAGCGCAACATCAGTAAAATTTCTGGTTATCAGAGATGCTGCTTTCTTTAAATACACGATATCGTAATGTCGCTTCATCGCAATCAATATACGGTTGTCAGCACTTTGTATGGGTAAATGAAAGTGGCGGCAAAAGGGTAGATCCTTTAGGCATCGAATCAAATCTTCACTGACGAATTTAGGTTCAAGTGACGAAAGTCGAAGTCGCGGCAGACCAGAAATTTTACTGAGCGCTTTCAATAGATCTATTAGTTCCTGCCCCACATCAGAACCATAAAGACCAATGTTGGCGCCGACCAATACGACTTCTTGATAATCCCACGATACAGCCCACTCGATCTCTTCGATAATGTCCTTGATCGATTTGCTCTCGACCTTATCCCTCAACTTCGCCACGATACAGTAAGAACACACCTCATTACAGCCGTCCTGGATTTTTAGAAAATATCTGGATTTCTCAGGTGTTGGGAAAACACCTTTGATGAGTTCATTCCTCTGTACATTATCAATAACTTGATCGGCCATTTTGAATTTTTCAGGAGCGAGCCGACAGGCACATCCAGTCGCAATGATCCTATGATTAGGATAATGCCTTTTTGATGATCTGAATTTTCTCAGGGACTTGGTCGCAGCTTCTCTTGTTACACAACAAGTATTAACAATAATCAGATCCTGGGTGCCGGCGAATTTTTTTGCCAGGCAGAACCCCTCATACTGATTTAGTTTGCAGCCAAGGTTAATTATTTTCTGCAAATCGTGGCGTTATGTACGCTATTTAAGCTGTTAACGAACTTATTTTGGGTTATCGATCTCTTTTTCTTGAGCCCCGAGAATATCACCGATTGTGAATTTATCAGTTGGTTTAGGCTTAACCGATTCCTTCTTCTTTACTGGCGGCTTATGCTGTGCTGGCGGCTTATGCGGTTCTTTTTCACTGAGAATGATCCTTCTCAACCTTGGGTTTATCTTCCTGATTATGACGTCGACCTCTTCACCTAACTTGTATAAATCCTTGGGCTTTTTCCCACGCCGCGCCAAATAATTAGCCGGGATGAATTCCTCAATGCCCCCTTCGAGCATGAGTCTTATACCTTTTGGTAAAATATCGCTGACCTTTCCAATCACCTTTTCGCCTTCATTATGGCTATCCGTGAATTTACTGAAGGGGTCTTCTTTTGTGTGCTTCAGACTTAGAGATATTCTTCGATTCTTGCGATCGATCGTTCGGATCACCGCCGTGACCTTCTGACCCTTTTTCAGATAATCAGACGCCTTTTTAACCTTCTTATCCCAGAAAAAATCGTTCACATGGATCAAACCTTCAACTCCATCGACAAGTTGAACAAAAGCACCAAAGTCCTTGAGATTTGTAACTTTTACTACTATCTCTTGATTGACTTCGAATGTCTCATCCACGGTTGACCAGGGATCTGGCTGGGTTTGTTTCATACCAAGCGAAATCCTTCGCTCATCACGGGCAATCGACAAAACAACTGCTTCCACAATATCACCAACTTTAATAATCTTAGCTGGATCTTTGATGTCTTTTTTCCATGACATTTCGGAAATGTGAACGAGTCCCTCAACACCTTTTTCGATCTCAACGAAAGCACCATAGTCAACGACGCTCGTGACCTTTCCCTTAATCCTCGTGCCGACTGGGAAATTCTTCTCAATTTTTGTCCAGGGGTGCGGAGAAAGCTGCTTTAGACCAACCGCTATACGGCCGGTCTCGCGATCCATAACTAACACCTTGACCTTTATCTTACTGCTAACCTTCACAATTTCAGCTGGATGGGTTATTTTTTTCCACGAGATATCCGTAATGTGAAGCAAGGCATCGATCCCACCAATATCTATAAAGGCACCGAAATCAGTTGTGTTACGCACCGTACCTTCAATAATATCGCCGACATTTGTTTTGTTGAAGATTATCTTGCGAGCCTTTGCTTGTTCTTCTTCAACAGCAAGTCTCCTGGAAACAACAATGTTCTTGCGCATCATATTGATCTTCACGATCTTCACACCAACTGCATTACCGATCGCCGAATCAATCTCGGCCTGTGATTTAAATTCAATCTGAGAACTGGGCAAAAACGCCTCAACCCCAATAATATCAACAGTAAACCCGCCCTTTATGCGTTTTTTCAAAGTAGCCATAGCGAGTTCGCCATTTTCGTAGAGATGTTTTATTTTATCCCAGGCAAGTTGAAACTCTGCTTTCTTCTTCGAAATTACCGGAAAACCATCACGGTCCTCATAGGCTTCCAAGAAAACATAAACGTCTTTACCGATTGCTGCGTCTTCTTCTGCTGTGAATTCTTCCAAAGGCAAAAATCCTTC
>JAUWGT010000053.1 GCA_030606265.1 Candidatus Stahliibacteriota bacterium
CTAGGGGCTAGATGCTAGCTTTTTACTAACCACTAGAATCTACAATCTATCTTGTGAATTATAGTGAATTTTGTGATTTAGTCAATAATGGTAGGGCAGGTTCAGGGTGCAGAAAAAAGGTACAGGCAAGTGCAAAAGCACGTATTGTTCGCTGTGTCCGCCTCTGGCGGAAGTGAACGTAGTGAATCGAGAACATCCTTATAATATCTGCTTTATAAAATGTAGTTATACGGGGTCATTTCGAGAAGTTTAGCGATGCCTGCCCCGTCGTTGATTAACATACAGGGAAACAATGTTGTATTTGTCGAATGTCAAGCCGGTGGTATTGAGTTTATCGAAATGACCTGCCACCTTTTCCATGCCTAAAAACTTTCGATATTTCACAAGATATTTCCATGGTGGCTCATAATTTTCAATTCTTGTTGATTTTTCTCTTGCCAAAAATGAAACTAACAAGAAAGAAAAGGCCCTGTTCCCCACAGCACATAGTAGCTTCAGAACAGTTATTACCTCTTAGCTATAGGCTACTGATAAAGGCGAACCAAAATTTTTCCTGCTTGACACTTCGATGTATTTTACGTATACTTATTTATAAGTTGTGAACCATTTTTGCGGTAATTATTGTCTTTAAGCCAAAAAGGAGGATAAATCATGAAATTTATTATTACAATATTTCGCGATGAAGATGGGATGTTCATAACTGAATGTCCATCAGTCCCCGGATGTGTGAGCCAAGGCAAGACCGAAAAAGAAGCCGAAAAGAACATTCGAGAGGCAATCAAGGAATGTTTGAAAGTGCGAGCTGAAAAAGGAATGCCGTTGACTGTGACAACTCGCAAAGTCGAAGTTCGCGTCTAATGTCCGCAGTTCCTATACTAAAACCACGTGAGGTAATAAGGGTTTTTAAAAAACTTGGTTGGGAAGTTGCGCGGCAACGAGGTAGTCATATAATTTTGACTAAAGAAGGGCATATCGCAACACTATCAGTGCCAAATCATCCTGAAGTGGCACGAGGCACTTTGAGGAGCTTAATCGCAAAAGCAGGAATAACTGTTGAGGAATTCCTGGAAGCATTGCGGAAGTAGATTGCTGACAGAGAAGTTAAGCCCATCATTTCAATTATTTATCTTGATACCATAGCAGTACTTACAGTTGGATATTTCAAGTTTTATCTGACCATAAAAGTAAAAAATGAAGCTAACAAAAAGAAAAAATAGCCATTATCTTCTTGTTAAATTAAATGCAATGAGTAAACTCGTACTTACTGTATTTTAAGTAATGCGTATATTGTGTCATTTTGGACATATGCATAATTACTTAACTTATTTTTCAAACTCAACCTCTTCTTGAATCTTTAACGTATCTACAGTTATATTGTTTCTCCGTATATCCGGTTCCACTTCTCTCGAAATTCTCTTTTAACTGTCTCTGGACTTATGTTAAGGTAGATCTCCGTAGTCGAAAGATGGTCATGCCCCAATACCAACATCAATGTTCTTGTTGATATTCCCTTTTCAATTGTTCTTACTGCGAAAGTGTGTCTTAAAACATGCGGACAGCAGTTAGCAGTAATTCCTGCTCTTTTGGCTACTTTCTGTACAATTTTTTCTATCTGTCTTTAGAAAAGGTGGCAGGTCATTTCGATAAACTCAATACCACCGGCTTGACATTAGACATTTACTTCCCCAATAGTTGTTTCTCTAATGCACGCACAGTTCTTTGATATTTCCGTTGTTTTAATTGGCCTTGCTTAAACCGGCACAAGCGTTGGGCAACAGCATACTTCTTCACTTTAAATAGCTTAGCAATCTCGCTCAGGCTCATCGGCGTATGTACATTCACTAAATATATAGCTAGCATCGTTGCATCTTTCGCGTGACCACCTATGACAACTTCTTCAGATAAGCGATAGTGTTTGGCAACTACCTTAAGAATCTCATCAACTGGAATATACCCCTTTTCCATTAACCCATGACCACGGATTTCCTCAGTTAACTTGCTCTTATCGATCAGGTCATCAGCCCACTGTCGATTTCCATAAAACTGATTATACACCGGTTCCATTGACGCCGGGATATCCCGGTCTACCAATAATTCTGCCAGAGCCCGACGCCCGCCAACCAAGGCAAGCGATACCTTAGGATCAAACCACCGTATGCTCTTATAGCGACGCATTATATACCACAAACTGCTCCACTTATACTCATCCGGACGCTTCACCAAATGCGCCTTCACCGGATTGAAAAAAACATATTTGGTCAATTGTTTATAATAGACGTCCTGCTGTACTAAAAAAGCACCATAACGACTCCGAAACACACTGCCACGACGCCGACTCACACGATTGAAGTACATCGCATAATCCCGCAATACCTGGTTCATGAAAATACCTAAATTGGGCAACTTCGTCTCAACCACCAGATGAAAATGATTGCGCATGATGACAAAATTATGGATAACGACATGGTACTTCTTAATATATTCACCCAAGATATCTAAAAACATGCTGTAGCCATCATCGTGTTTGAATAACCACAGCCTGCCATTACCATGAGACACGACATGATACAGTGCTCCCGAATACTCAATCCTTAATGGGCGTGACATATATTCATTATATGTAACAATTGTCTAATGTCAAGACCTGCCACCTTTTTTATATATATTCATTATATGTAACAATTGTCTAATGTCAAGCCGGTGGTATTGAGTTTATCGAAATGACCTGCCACCTTTTTTATTCGATATTTCCACCTTGATTTTATTATGAAAGGATGTATAATATTAAGAGGGAGGATAAAATGAAAAGAGTATTGTGCTTTATTACGGGAATCATTATTCTTCTCGTTCCAATGGGTTTGAGTGCCCAATCAGAATATCGTTACGCAATTATAATAAATGATACAACTTTTGCAGAACCTAATTGGGCTGAGGTTGTTGATAGTCTTATCGTGCGGCATTCTGCCCAGGTGTTTACCTGGACCACTGATATTTGGGAAACCCAGGCAGCAGTAGCTGCTTATACACCTGATTATATCGGCTTTGTCTGTCAGGTAACCGAAGCATCACCTTATTTCGTACGGAATCATTTTTGGCCCTATATAAGACAACTGGATTCGGACCCGTATCCCGATGCAGTGAGTGGTATTATCACGGGTTGTGATGCAACCGATGCATTGAGGATCGTGACCGGACCGTCTCAACTAACGATAAAAACTATGCTCGGTGGTACGAGTTCCTGCAATGTCAATTACTATCCACAGGGTATAGGAACAAACGAAGCCACATATGGCAGGTATTATGTAAAATATCCGGATTCTACCAAGACAGTCGTATATGACGATGGCCCAACTGACCGGACTAATTGGCTTGTCGATATGATCAATGGCGACAGCCTGATCTTTGGCGATACAGTCGATATTTTCGTGACCTCAGGTCATGGTGCTGCTAATACATGGCAGATGCATTATCCCACGTCAGGTCTCGAGGGTTTTTTCCGCTCTGATGGCTTTGGCCATTTGTATGGGGATCCTTATTCAGGTCCAGATATCGACATAGTATCACCCCACGCCAAGATATATTTTGGCTTGGGCAACTGCAATATAGGCCAGGTCACCCATGCTGGTTGTATGGCACCTTCATGGATTCATAATGGTGGGGCTTACCTGTATACCGGGTATGTCATTACTGAAGGTTCTTATAGTTACCAGCACGGTGCGACCAAGGCATATTTCTCCTTGCAGGATCATTATTCATGGCCTACTGCTTTTATGCTTGGTAATTGCTGTTTTGTTTTTGACCTGGCTAATAATACACCGGGGATCGGTAGTCCGCCAGATTTAAGTGGCTCTGGGCTCTACGGTGATCCAGCGATTGATGCCCGAATACCCGAGGGTTCAGGATATACATATGATACACTGCTTTATTCAAAAGAGTTGATCGTACATGAAGGTACAGATCGTGATACTATCACCTTCATAATAACGATGAACAAACATGGTAAACCCGGCTATACGAGCAAATGGGGTTATCGTTCACCGATCTGTCTTTTTCCGTTCAGGATCGATCCGGATTCGATCGAGATCATCGATACAAATGCTGATACTTCAGTCATCATGGACAATTTCGCATTGATGTATATCTGGCATCAGGGTCAAGATTCGCTTCCTGCCGGTGCACAGCGCTGGGTGACCTTCACTGCTAAGGTAATTGGCGTTGCCGAAAAACAGACGATTACTTCCTTTCCGGGACGGGCTACGATTCTCGGAAGCTACCCCAATCCGTTTGCCAAAAGCGCGATAATCAACATTCGTCTAAATAAAAGAACAAAGGTCAAACTCACTGTATACGACAAAGGCGGAAGATTGGTGAAAACGCTCTATAACGGCATCATGGACATGGGTTGCACTGGACTAGTCTGGGATGGTTGTGATGCCCAGCACCGAGAGCTTGCGTCAGGCGTCTATTTCTGTCGTCTGACGAGCGAAGCAACAGTACAAACCAAGAAACTCATTTTACTTAAGTAGTGCGCTTCTGCCCTTTTGTATTGGAGGCATAATGAAATGGTTGATGATGCTTGGTCTAACAATAGGATCGCTGTGGGCTCAGTGGCAAGTAAAGGATTCAGTTTGTTTCACGGTGCGTGTGCCAGCGCTTGACAATTGCTGTATATATTGTGATTATGCCGCAGAATCATTGTGTATTGTTAAGCCACCAAGTGATGTGATTCAGGTCGCGCAGGATGCAGTCGCTTATGCGCCAGACTGGTTGAAGATTGAACTCGAGGACAATTTTTCGAGACTGGACAGCATGTATCAAGATTTTTATGCGAATATGATCCTTAATGAACAGGATCCTTATGTTGACGAAGTCGCTTTCTGTATTGCCCATTTGGCACCGCAGACCCTGACCAATTCCGGGTTCTACCCGAGTGTCCTGCTCGAGAATGCCGAGTATCTTTATCGTAATGATTCAGTACTCGAGTATGTAACGATCATTGATTCAGGCAGCGCGTCAGTCGGCGGTAATTATTTTTCCACAACCCAGTATCGCATCTTTGAAAATGGAGACACAACTGATTATTTGATGCCCAGGGACATCTACTACGGGTTTATTGTCCATCCTAAATTGCAGGAGGAATTACCAACCTATATTGACCCGGCAAGCGGCTCACCGACGGCGCCGCCAACTGGTAAATTCTGGCGCAATTACTTATTTAACCATGCAGATGCAGGGTATCCTTTACTCAGGGATACCCTGGTGGGATTTGAGACATTATGGAATTGTATCCAGAACAATCCAGATTCCAACGGTGCGCTCGGTCGTCTCACTCGATGGATTAATACAGTCCAGCCCTGGGGTAGTCCGCATTATCCGAGATTGCCTCAGCCGGTTTATCAGTATCACTGGCACACTGGGACCTGCAGTGAACATGGTTGGTTTGCTGATGGTGCGGCGCGCACTGTTTTGATCCCGGTAACATTGGCTGTTGCTTACCGGTACAATCATAAGTGGAACGAGTTCTATGAACGACGGTGGATCCAGTGGGAAACAATCAATGGCTGGATCGATTACTATCCATATGATCACTGGGGCAGTGGCGATAATATACCGGGCTGTTTTAACTGGCGTGGTGATGGGTACATCTGGACCATGACTGAGCGATATACACTGATCTGTACACTCAAAATCCATGTCAGTGATGTCCAGGGAAATCCAGTCGATGGCGCAAAGGTTACGATCAACAGCCCGGGATCTCCCGGACCCTGGGTAACAGTCGGTTGGACAACAAGTACTGGAGATTGTCAATTCCTGCTTGGCGATTCAGTTTCTTACTTTACTGGTGAAGTGCAGAGCAGTGTAGGCAATGTTTCGGCAACAACGATCATCAATAATAGCCACCCCAATGAAACATATTACTGGAATCCGATCCTTTCCGGAACAGTCACCCAGCCCGATCCATTGCCTGATAGTTTACCAGCGAATCCGCTTGATGATTATAAGTTCGAATACACGGTTGAGGTATTGGATGAAATTCTCTATGGAACTAATCCTATTGATGGTAACACCTTTTCTGATTTTTCTCATCCGGGGAACATTGATTTCTTTATCTGTGACGAGACGAACTTCGCAGCCTATGTTGCGGGTGATTCATTTTATGCCTTTCATATCATTGATGATGCCGCGAGTCTAGATAGTTCGTTTACCCTCCCTGCTGATGAATGCTGGTATCTTGTTCTATCGAATGAAGATCAGGTAGTGAATAAAACAGTGGCGCGTATTACGGTGAAGCTATTGGCATACACACCGGGTATTGCCGAAGCAGCTCCAAAAAGGCAACCCGGCGGTTTGCAGATAGCACCAAATCCCGCAAACCGAGAGGTTCGACTCACCTATGGGTTACCAAAGAAAGGCAGAATCTGCATAAAAGCCTATGATTCACAGGGCAGGTTAGTAAAAACCCTGGTAGACAACAGCAAAGAAAAGGGGATCTATACAGTCACCTGGGATCGCCAAGATCTTCCCAGTGGTGTTTACTTTCTACAATTTGAAACCGATGCAAGGAGTTCCGTTACAAAGGTGATACTATTAAAATAAATTCAGGAAATCCAATCGGGGATGGCTCTTATTTAGAGCGTAGATGATCAAACAGGAGATTATATGAACATATCAATTGCCATTATGATTTTTTTATTAACGCCCAATGGGGAGCGTGGTATGACGACTTCCTATAAGCAATTCACATGTATTGGCGTAGAGATGGCATCTCAAGCGCATCCTGTTCTGTCTGCGATGCGCTATGAAATAACTACTGACAGTGCCCTCTGGGTTCTGGTTGACTCTTTTACCTTTTCCAAACCCCTGATCAATAACACATCTTTTGCCTTATATGATTCCAGTTGGACGATTGCTCATTCCATACTGCCGGAGACGCTTTCTACTTTGGCTCAAAGCGCAGTTTCGAGCGCACCCCTGCGTTTCCAGAATCCACTTATCGCGGCTCTGCAAAAACTCGATACACTGCAGGATTTCTATGCACAAATAGTATTAAATGCACCTTCTAATTGTATTGATGAAGTAGTTTATCAAATTTGCCATACAGGAAAGGAAATCCTCTCCTACCAAGGATTTGATCCGGATTTACTGATTACTAATGCCGAGTTGTTGTATGAAATCGATGATTCGCTACAGTATGTAGATATTATTGATACATCCTTGCCCAATGGTGATTACTATTCAACTGTCAATTACAGGATTTTGGATAATGGCGACAGTATCTGGGTTGAATTACCGTGGGAGATTTACTATAGCTATATTGTTCATCCGATTATCACCGATGAGTTTCCTGATATGAGTTCCTACGTGTATTCCAAATTCTGGAGAGAATACCTTTTCTACGAATCTGATAGTGGTTATCCAAACCTTGGTGAGAATATCAAGCAAGCAAAGATCCTGTGGAATCGCGAGAAAACAATACTTCCTGCAGGTCGTCCTTTTACGCCTGATGACTGTGCATTAGATGTTCTGGCTAACTGGGTAACCTACACAGTACCAGTATTAGCACAGGGGAATAGACCGATTCAACCGAATATCATTGCCCACGAGCATAATGGAAACTGCGGTGAGCTTCAGGATGTACTGACCGCCGCGTCGAGAACTTGTCTTGTTCCGTGTGTGGGAGCGACTTGTCCTTGCGAAGATCATGTCTGGAGTGAATTCTATGATCAGGGTTTTTATCCTTATCAGGTCGATCGAGGTTTTGGATCGACGCATATCGCAGATACAGGCATTGCCTATGATGAACAATATGGTGGTAGTAAAAGAGTTTCCGCGATCTTTGACTGGCGAAGCGACGGCTATTGGTGGACAGTAACCGGGAAGTACTCGAACTCCTGCTCGCTTTATGTGTATGTCTATGATATAATGGGAAGACCGATCGATGGTGCGAGTGTTACAATTTCATCTGATGCAATCTATGGCGGTATAAGCACCGCAACACGGTCATATTCTGACCCTGAAGGTATGTGCAGTTTCGAGCTGGGTGACCTGAAGAACTTTTATGCGCGGGTATCTACACCAATCGGATCATACCCGGTAAACCCTGAAGAGGTAGTGCAAATCATCGAAAACAGCCAATCTGAAGCGATATACTACAAGTTCTTCTACATAGCCGATTATCTGCCGTCACCAAGATTTACCGATACCACAAATCTTGACACTCTCTCTTTATGGAAGTTTGAAGTTACACTGGATTCGTTACAAGGTCAGGCTAGTGGAAACTGCATCACTCGATACGGTCCTGGTGATTCAATCAGAGTATACCGCAGTTTCTTTGAAATATACAATAATGGTAATATTGACCTTTTGTTTGTGGATGACGCAAACCTTCAGAAATACATCTTGGGTGAACAATTCAAGGTTTTTGATTCCTTTGCTGCAAACCATGGTTTGTTTACATTCATCGCGCAGGATTCTACATTGTATCATCTTATTATTTCAAATGAAGATGTCCTGTACTACACGCCATTCTGTAATCTGAAGGTGAATCTTTACAGAAATGACGTCGGCATTGAAGAAGAAATCAAAAAGGCAATCTCTACCGAACAACTACCAACAATCTACAAAGAACGATTACTCCTCAATCTGAATCAACCTTCTTTAGTGTGGGTCTACGATGCATCCGGTCGGCTTGCCTATAATTCCAGAAAAAAGGTCGAGGAAATCGATATGCATCTTCCTGCTGGTGTGTATTTCATTAAAACCACTTCTGATTACGGAAATCAAAGCGGTAAATTTATTATTGTGAAATAGGAGGAAGGATGAAGAAGAATCTTATTATTGTTCTTTTGCTAATCTTTACAGCCCAAGGATTTGCCGTCTACAGTCAAAGACATCATGATAAGGGATTACTGTATCTGAGGATCAGCAACTACGGAAGATTTGGCTATCAGGATCAGGGTATTTGGCCAAAGGGTTCTGGTGAAAGCTATATTTACGGCGCCGGATTCTGGGTTGGCGGGTTGAACAAGTGCTATTCTGATACCACCTCACTTATTGCCGGATGCGATCCCAATACCACTGAAATTTTTGTCAACACAACTTCCGGGTTTGATTCCACCGGTGTTATTATAATTGAAGACGAGCTATTACTCCATCGCGGCAAGACCGATACTTCTTTCATCGATCTAATAAGAGGATTTGCCAAGACATCGGCATCAGCACATATAGTCGGTACAAAAGTCATGAAGATGGGTGTAAAGGTTTCTATAGGCTATGACGCTTCGTCTGCTCAAACCGAATTTGTGCCGGGAGATCTGCCGAATGAACCGGGTTATCCAAACCCTGATGAAAGGGTTCTTATGAGTGATGATCCTGCAGATACAAGTCTCTGGCCTTTACGCGACTCCCTGGGTAATTCGATTATTCGATCAAAACAAGATAGTTATGCGATCCTCAATGATCAGGATTCAGCACAATGCTCACCACCGCTCCTGATCAAAGTCATTCAAGTTGGCTATGCCTGGGACTATCACTATTATGAGGATTTCATCTTCCTCAATTACCTGGTAGTGAATGACAGTCCTGATACTATCTTTCATACCCACCTTGCTTTGAATTGTGATGCTGATATTGGTATTTATACTGACGATCTTATTGGTTTTGATGAATCAAGAGATCTTGGTTATGCCTATGATTCGGATTTTTATGAACCGGGCTGGATTCATACACCGGGTTTTATCGGCTTCGATTTCCTTGAAAGCCCACCCGACACCCAGAATCAGCAGATAGGCTTAACTGCTTTCAAGATAACACATAATCCAGGTACTGGTGGTCAGGGTGAACCAGATCCTGGTAATGATCACGAAGCCTATCAACTCATTGCTGGATACAACTATACCACGGGGATATACCATCCTTTTGATACCATTACAGAACCAACTGATGTTAGATTCCTCCAGTGCACTGGCCCCTTTGATTTTGCCCCTGGCGAAACCGTGAAAGTCGTAATAGCCGTGATCGCTGGTGCAGACACAAATGATTTTCTGGATAATGATAACCTCGCACAAAATCTTTATAATTCCAATTACTTGACCCACGATATCACAGTCCAATCGCCAAATGGTGGTGAGGAAATATTGGGTAATCATACCATAACCTGGGTCGATTCATCGGCAACCGGTGCTCCTCTTTTGGTTGATATTTCCTGCAGTCGCGATGGCGGGGCAACATACCAGGATATTGCCACATCCATTCCAGATGAGCATTATTACGATTGGAATACAGTTGGCTTCCCTGATGGCACAAGATATATCATGAGGGTAACGGTCCATGACACGCTTGCCGTGGGTGAGGATGTTTCAGATTCATTGTTTACGATAAACAATCCGGGCAATGGTGTTCCTGATGTTATTCTACTCTCTCCTCTATCCGGAACATTACAGGATACCGTTATGATTGAATGGTGGGCAAACGATGCGGATCACGATACTCTGCTTATTGATCTGTATGCAAAAAGAGAAGGCGGTATGTGGCAAACAATTGCGGAAAGCCTCGTCAATACAGGAGCATATGACTGGAATACGTTCTATTTCCACAATGGCGATTATAGACTCAAGGTCATTGCCAGAGATAATGACACCTGCGGTATCGATTCAAGCCTGACCCTTGTTACGATCACAAATGACCACACACCGGCAGCGATTGTTGAACACGTTCAAGGAGGATGTAATGCACTCACGCTGAGTTGTCTATTATACAATCCTGAACAACTCACCGGGCATACTTATGAAACAAGATTCTATCCAATCGAAGAAGGTTCCGGGCTTATTGATGTATACTACTGCTATGATCTATGGGATATGACGACTAATACCTGTTTAGTAGAACACTGTTCCCTCGGTGTCTACCTGGATGGGAGACTGTGTCATTATTATTCCCCGATAATAGATGGTTTTGCTCTGGAATTCAATATTCAAGTTGATAAAGAATCCTTCAGGTTTATCGAATTTAGTATTGTACATAATCAAAGTGGTTTTGACGGAATCCTCGAATTTTGGGGTGAAGACAGCATGGGTACTGCCCCGCCGATCAATGGTAATGAATGGCCTTTCCGGGGTTCAGATTATATTATCCGCTGGAAAAAGTATCAACCCGATACGACAAAACTCACCCTTGAGATCTGTGATACAACTAACTTAACCTATATTTCGTATGATTCACAGCGCAATGATTCATGGCGGTTTGAACCAGGGAGTCCAACTGAAATCTTCAATCCTTCACTCCACAAATGGTTCTATCTGTGCGGCGGGTGCTTCTGTTTCAATTTGAGTGGTATGATGACAATCCCACCCGATGTCGGAGATATCTGGCAGACTTTCTCGTCAGGGCATCGCGTACCATGTAATGAGAATATCTACTCTTTCACGACAACCGGTATTATCGAGAACTCCAATACAGCAGCCGGATTACAGTTCTCGGTTCTGCCAAGTGTTTTTAAAGGAAAAAGCTCAATAAATTTCACTTTGATGAAAGAATCTCCAGTAACAATATCTATCTATAATATCCTTGGTCAACGGGTTGCCTTACCTTTGAATCGCATATGCCAACCTGGTTCGTATAATATCGATTGGACCGCTGATGATCTTCCATCCGGTGTATACTTTGTAAGAATCGTAACTCAGCAGATTGACGAGGTCAAAAAAACTGTATACTTACGATAACTAAGCCTGGACAGAATGGTATGTTAGCAAGATCCAGTAAATTGCACAAAGGCTTATTAAAGAAAAGTCTTCCGTTTACTATCTTCCTCGTCGGCATGATCACTACAGCAGTAGTGATATCAAATCAGATAAAAAACCAGCAAGAACTCGTACGTCAACACACAAATACTGCAGCGAAGCAAACCCGCATTCGACTGGAAGAATTCATGGAATCGCATCTCTCATGTTTAGACGTGATGGCCAAACGTTGGGTTCAGCATCCCAATTTTTCCAGAGATCGGTTTCTTCAATTTGCCGAACTCTACTACGAAAATTATTCAGGGTTTCAAGCCATAAACTGGGTTAATCCCGAAGGTATTATCTGCTGGGTCTATCCTGAAGAACCGAATCGCCGAGCAATTGGAATGGATATACATGAACATCCCAATCTAAAATGCCGGGCCGCTTTTATCAACGTCGAGAAAACACAATCATTTGGATTAACACCCTGTATGGATTTATTTCAGGGGGAAAAGGGCTTTGCCGCAGACTGGCCATTGATTCATAATGGCAAGCTCCAGGGTTATTTAAATGGTGTCTTTAGGATTAGATCGCTCATAGATATCTGTCTGGCAAAAGGCGTGTTTGATGATTTCTGTTTGAATATCTATGAAGCAGATCAACTCATCTACCAACGCAAGGGTGAAAATGATGACGCGAAATGCAAAAAATGGTTTGCCGTAGAAACAATACGGTTCCGTGATAAAAAATGGCGCCTTGAATTGAAACCCAAAGCGAAATTATATTCTGCTGTAACCCTAGCCTCGAATTTGCCATTGTTTCTCTTTGGTTTAGTTGCCTCCATTAGCGTGGGTTTTCTCATCTTTTGTCTTATTCGCCGGGGTGATCAATATCGGTTTACATTTGAGAAAAGCATGCTCGCAGAAGAATCCTTGATCGAAAGCGAGAAACGCTACCGCACAATGATTGAAAACGCCAATGATATGATCTGGACACTGGATACCCAGGGTAACCTGACTTTTTTCAATCAACAAGCTGAGGTAGTAAGCGGACACAATATGAAAGAATGGAAAGGAAAATCTTTTGTTCCGCTTATCTATCCCGATGATCTCGAAATCGTGAACGATGTGTTCGAGAAAACGTTGACGGGTAAGTCGCAACATTATATGGTCAGGATAGTAACGAAAGATGGTCCTATCCTTACTTTGTCAGTAAACACTGCACCTATTTTTGAAAAAGGTGAGGTTATCGGGACCGTCAGTTTTGGGCGCGATATTACGGCGCGTATACAAGCCGAGAAGGAATTAGAGAAAAGCTTTAACAAAATGAAAAAAATAACCGAAGATGTCGTTAAGGCGATGGCAGTCGTCGTTGAGATGAAAGACCCTTATACTGCTGGACATCAGCGTAGAGTCGCCATGCTTGCCTGTGCTATTGCAAAAGAAATGGGACTTTCAGAGAAACAAATCAAAGGGATCCACATAGCTGCGCTTCTCCATGATATCGGCAAAATACTCACCCCACATGAGATTTTAAACAAACCGGGTAAATTGACCGAAAAAGAAATGGAAGATATCCAGAAGCACCCGCAGATTGGCTCGAATATTTTAAGTTCAATTGAATTCGACTGGCCGATTGCTGATATTGTGCTCCAGCATCATGAAAGAATCAATAAAAGTGGTTACCCTCAGAACCTCAGTGCTTCGGATATCATGCTCGATGCAAAAATAGTCGCGGTAGCTGATGTGGTCGAAGCGATGTGCTCGGCGCGTCCTTACCGACCAGCCTACAGTATTCAGATAGCGCTTGATGAAATCTCGAAAAATAGTGGCATACTATATGATCCTGAAGTAGCAAATATTTGTATAACGATTTTTACTGAAAAGCATTTTTCATTTAACTAATCGGAAAAAGAGATACCGAGTGTAATTGTTAGTACACTCAGCCATTCAACTATCTTGTTCCACACTCACATACTGGTTTGACAATTGTATTGTTGTGCTATTTAGGTACTTTAGGTATTTCGGACTTCTGGATGTTTTCGTGGCGAATTGGTTGAAATGGGATCAAATCTTTACATTGTACATTGGCATCGACTCCCTCCACATACCTCGGCGGGCAAGCGTTATCACTCGCTTCCGCCAAATGAAAAGGCGGACAGGCGCAATGACCCCGTACAACTTCGTTTTACCCCGTTGTTTGTCACTATCCCATTACCGACGTAACGAGAATCTCTCACCCGCCACACTCGCTGGCGGTTTCGACACTTACAGCAGGCGGGACAAGCGGGGCAGGTATAAGGAGGGGTTTGGGGGAAGATTGCCGCAGGCCTCTCGTCCTTCGCAATGACCCCGTTAGATACTGAACTTCAAATATGCTTATGCTCTTCGATCGTGTGACAGTATGTTATTTTTACTAATTAAACTTAACGTGTATATTATCTAACGGGGCAGGCATAGGGTAGAGGTTGGGGGGAAGATTGCCGATTTCCGGATTGCCCGATCCCCCTGATCAAGTCAGAGGGCAGGCTTGTCGGGCAATGACAACGGGGAGGCTGGGGTTGACAAGATGGAAGGATTGTTTCACCCTCACCCTTACCCTCTCCCTTCCCTCGATGACACTCGGGACTTGCAGCAAGGGAGAGGGAATTTAGATGCGTTCTCGATTCACCCCGTTAGATGACTGTCTCCGTCGACATTCCGCGTTGTTTAAACCACCATGTATCTAACGGGGTGAATTTCTAACGCGGTTACCGCGCTTGATCGAATAGCTGAGAATTGGGATTTCTATTGACAATATAAATGATATTCAGTATAATAATCTAAGGATGATTATAGATTTTATTACATTTGCACTTGCATTCAATGTTACTGTAATAGGAGCGGATTTTGCGATCTGTACCAAAGATGAAAGCC
>JAUWGT010000027.1 GCA_030606265.1 Candidatus Stahliibacteriota bacterium
CGTATAACGTTCAACTATAACAGGAGGTGTGATAAATGTACAGTAAGAAAGTGATGGACCATTTTATGAAGCCACGTAACGTGGGCGAGATTAAGGATGCCGACGGTGTTGGTGAAGTTGGTAATCTTGTCTGCGGTGATGTTATGACCTTTTATGTTAGAGTTAAAAACGGTATTGTTACAGATGTAAGATTCAAGACCTTTGGATGTGGTGCGGCGATTGCCGTTTCTAGTATCGTGAGCGAGATGGCAAAAGGGAAAACAGTTGAGGAAGCGATGAATATAACTAATGAGTCAGTTGTCGATGAACTTGGAGGTTTGCCGCCTCTGAAATTACATTGTTCAAACCTTGGCGCTGATGCACTGCGTAAGGCACTCGAGAATTACTTGGCGAAGAAAAAGAAAAAAAAGAAATAGACGTTTCAGATAGTTATTTAGAAAACAAAACTAAATATTAATAAAGGAGACGTACAAGATGACCGACTATTCTGAAGAAATTGTGCAGATTATCAATAAGGCTAAGGAAATTATCGATAGTAAACATGACCGTGATGAAAAGCTTGCCGCGGTGTCCCATCTCTTGAAAGATGAAATCTCATATTATGATTGGGTAGGCTTCTATATTGCTGATCAGTCAAAGAAGGAGCTCATTCTTGGACCTTTTGTCGGAGAACCGACTGAACACACCCGTATCGCTTTTGGTGAAGGAATTTGTGGACAAGCTGCAGCAATAAGAAAGCCGTTTGTGGTTCAGGATGTAAGGAAAGAGACGAATTATCTGTCCTGCAGTGTTAAGGTGATGTCGGAGATCGTATTTCCGATTATCAAAGATGATAAGGTCGTCGGTGAGCTCGATATTGATTCGCATACTCTTTCCCCTTTTACTGATAAGGACAGCGCGTTGCTGGGGGAAATATGTACATTGATTGCCCTTCTCTTCTAAGATCGCGAACTTCGCGGTCATTGCTATAATGATGAACAGATACAATGGTTTTTTAAGTTATTTTTTGCGAAGGAGGTAAGATGTCCTTTAATAACATAATTGTTGAAAATGAAGACAGATTGGGGATTCTCAAGATCAACAGGCCCGATGTCTTGAATGCTGTAAACGTGGAGACAATACTTGAGATTGAAAAAGCGATGCACGGTTTCAATGAAGATGACAGCATCTACGTCATTGTTATAACTGGCGAAGGTAAGGCGTTTGTTTCAGGTTCAGACATCGCTCGTTTAGCTGATATGGATGTCTTGGAGGCACGGGAATACAGTCGAATCGGTCAGCGTGTTTTATCCTACATCGAAAATATGGAGAAACCAGTTATTGCGGCAGTGAATGGTTATGCTCTTGGTTCGGGATGTGAGCTCGCAATGGCTTGTGACATAAGGATTGTTTCTGAAAAAGCGAAATTAGGTCAGCCTGAAGTGAAACTTGGCTTGATCCCCGGTCACGCTGGAACACAGCGCCTTGCCAGATTAGTGGGTACGGCAAAAGCAAAAGAGCTTATTTACACGGGCGATATCATTGACGCTCAAGAGGCGCTGAGAATAGGTTTAGTAAATAGAGTTGTTTCTTCTGATAAACTCATGGGTGAAACAAAGGATATCGCAAACAAAATAGCAGCGGTTGGCCCAACTGCAGTGCGTGTTGCCAAAACCGTAATCAATCGCGGTATTGATGCAAATCTTACAACGGCAAATTCCTATGAAATGGAAGCCTTCAGTATTCTTTTCTCTACTGATGAAGCGAAAGAAGGCATGAAAGCATTCCTTGAGAAGCGACGACCAAAATGGGATAAATAGTTGAATTCCAAATTACAAATGCCAAATGACAAACAAAATTCAAAGCCCCAAATACCAAATGACAAACAAAAAATGTTTAGATATTGTGATTTGGAAATTATTTGGTTCTTGTCCCGATTTATCCCGATTCGTATTATAATTCTACAAATATGATTGCGGGATTTCTCATTTTGGATTGTGATATATAGGAAAATCGTGGATCCCGCAAAGCGGGAGTGCTTGGGATTTGAGATTTGCTTTAGGAAAGGAGGATAGATGACATTGGATGATAGGCTGCAAAATGTGGCGATTATCGGTGCGGCGGGGAAAATGGGTAGTGGTATCGGTGTTATGATTGCTCAGGAGATAGCCAGGCTCAAGTTAAAAGCGGAGAACAAGGACAAGTTGTATCGAATTGACCTTATCGATATCAGTGAAACGGCGCTGGATAGTCTGCGTGGTTATATGAGGATACAGTTGACCAAAGCAGCTGAGAAATCTACTGTCCAGTTGAGGGCGCTATACAGCGAACGCCAGGATCTTATTGAGAATGCTGATATCATAGAAACTTTTGTTGACAATGCATCATCAGTGCTTAATTATTCCACTGATCTTAGTGTCGTCAAAGATGCACACCTGGTTTTTGAAGCGATTGTTGAGAATGAGAAGGTAAAAACAAAAATCTACCGGAAAATGAAGAGATTATGTTCTCCCGATACCATGTTTTTAACAAATACGTCGAGTATTCCGATTTCATATCTTGATGAACAAGCACATCTTGATGGTCGTTTGATTGGCTACCACTTCTACAATCCACCGGTTGTGCAGCGTTTAGTCGAGGTCATAACTGCGCAAAGCACGGTCGAAGAGTTGGTGAAAATTGGAGATGAGCTGGGAAAACGGTTGCGCAAAAAATTAATCCCTTCATGTGATATATCCGGGTTTATAGGCAATGGTCATTTCACACGCGACGGTTTGTACGCACTGAACGAAGTGGAACGTTTAAAAAGCACGTTTCGCTATCCCGGTGCGATTTACGTTGTTAATAGAATTACGCAGGATTTCCTCTTAAGACCCATGGGTATTTTCCAACTTATTGACTATGTCGGGATTGATGTATTCCAGTGTATTTTGAGAGTCATGCGAACTCATCTTAACGATAAAAGCTTAAGAAGCAGACTTGTCGATAAGATGGTTAAGCAGCACGTGTTGGGGGGACAATATACTGATGGTTCCCAAAAAGATGGTTTCCTTAAGTATGAGAGGAATCGTCCGGTGGGTATCTATAATTTCAGCAAGAAAGAGTATTTCATGCTGAGCGACAAGTGGAATGAGAAAACTGATGCCAAGATTGGGCCAGTACCGGAAGATTCTGTTTCATGGAAAGCCCTTCTGATAAACCCTAAGAAAGAAGAGGCTCTGCAGAGTCATTTTGACAAACTGAAGAAAATGGATACGCTTGGCGCAAAGCTCGCGGTCGATTTTCTCAAAAGGACAAAGGTGATAGGTGAACAATTGGTCAATGACGGCGTTGCGGCTTCGACTGAAAATGTCAATGCGGTTTTAACAAATGGATTTTATTGGTTATACGGGCCGATAAATAATTACGTTTAAATGAAAATACTAAGCACGAAGCCCTGAATATTCACCCCTGTTAGATATGAGTTTAATCTATTTCCTTAAACATTTATAATATCATAAGGATAATATGATGTGTACTATCTTTAAGAGTTGGTTTATCTAACGGGGCAGACAATATCGAATGACCGAAATCCGAATGTTCTAAACTCGGTTTTGAATTTTGCCAATTGGGATTTTGGATTTGTTTAGGTACGGATTTTCCGCCCGAGGCGGATCAGCCTCAGGCTGAAGGTATTGTTTGGTTTTTGGTACTTGGGATTTGGGATTTGCTTTAAGAGGAGGTTCTTATGTCATTTTTAAGGAAAAAAATCTACGCCTGCGCGGGGTTCAACACCATATCATTGGGTAGTGGTAGAAAAGAATTCCATCCCAAGAAACCGCGTCCAGGTATTGAACATTATATTAAAGAAGCAGGGCTTGGAACCATTAATCAGATACAGAACCCCGAAGCAATAGATGAAGGTGTCATTGGAAATTTTGTTGCTGAGAGGTTCTGTAAACAAGGTAACCTTGGCGGATTTTTTCCAATGATTCACTCAACCTTCCAATATAAACCTTGCATTCGTGTCGAAGGTGCTTGTGATTCAGGTGGCCTTGCCCTCGTTGTTTCGTTAAAGACGATACTGGCTGACCTGGCTGATGTTGTTTTATGTGTGGGTGTTGAGGTTCAGAATTCAGTTAAGGCGATATATGGCGCTGATTTTCTTGCTGCTGCTGGCTGGTTTTCTGGAGAAAGGAAAAATGGTCATGCCTATTTCTTTCCGGATCAGTTTTCACAGCGTGCTGGTGCCTGTTTTGAAAGATTCGGTAAGGAAAAAACACGTGCTGGTATGGCGCAGTGGTATGTTAATGCAATTGAAAATGCACGCAAATACCCAAAAGCTCAAGAATTTCACAATAAAAATCCTGAATTATACGCGACCGGTATGATGTCACCTAACGCCAAAACTTTTTGTGAACATATAAATGTTTTCGATTGCTCAAAAGTATCGGATGGTGGTTCATCAATGATTTTTGCTTCGGAAGAAGGTTTGAAGAAGATTGGGGTTGACCGAAAAGATGCTGCTGAAGTTATTGCCTATGCACAGGTTCAGGATAATTTGACAACCCCGCCAAAAGATCTGACAAGATTATCAACATGCGCAGTAGCCGCCGAACGGGTTTTCGAACGAGCTGCGATCAAAGCGAGTGAGCTTAGCGTATTTGAATTACATGATTGTTTCACTATTGCAGGCGTTTTGGCCATAGAAGCTGCGGGATTTGCCGACTACGGTGAAGGTGCTGATTTTGTCAAGGATGGGCAAACCAAATTGACCGGTGCAATACCCGTTAATACAACTGGCGGTCTTATTGGTTATGGTCATCCTACAGGAGCAACCGGCGTCCGGCAGGCCGTTGACGTAGTCAATCAGCTTGTCGACAAAGCAGACGGCTGTCAGGTCAAGATTGATGCGAATCGGCCTTATGGTATGCTATCGAGTATGGGTGGTAATGATAAAACTGTCGTAGCAATGATCTTCAGGAAAACATAAAGGGGACAGGCTACTTTTTATTGATATGCCACGCATAGCAAGAGGATTAGCTGATGGTTATATTTATCACGTACTCAACCGAGGTAATGGTAAGCAAGAGGTATTTCATAAACCAGCGGATTACCAAGCTTTCATCAATTTGATGCATGAAGCTAAAGAACTCTATCCATTAGGTGTCTTTGGTTATTGTCTTATGCCAAATCACTTCCATATAGTCGTTTGTCCAAAAAAAACTGATCATTTGAGTGGATGGATGCATTGGTTAATGACAAGTCATGTACGTCGCTATCATGCACATTACCGAAGTTGTGGTCATGTATGGCAAGGACGTTATAAGAGTTTTATCATACAAAAAGACAATCACTTACTGACTGTTCTGAGATATGTCGAATCCAATCCGGTGAAGGCGAATTTGGTAAAGGCCGCATTAGATTGGCAATGGTCGAGTCACAGAGAGACAGTAGGTGCTGTGCAACGTAACATAACCGACGATTTACCAATAGACTGCATACAGAATTGGGCTTCGTATATAGACAAACCTCAAAACGATAGAGATATCGAGATGTTGAAGAGAAGCGTGGAGAGACAGACACCGTTTGGTGATGATAAATGGCAGAGGACAATCAGCAAGATATTTGGTTTAGAATCAACCTTGCGACCGAGAGGCAGGCCTCGTAGGATGATAAAAAAGTAGCCTGTCCCCTTTATGATTATCGGAAGCAAACTATATTACTTTGATTCAATTGAATCCACGAACGAGCATGCAAAAACGCTCGTAAAAGACGCACCAGAAGGAGCAGTGGTCCTGGTTGATGAGCAGACTGAGGGTCGTGGAAGATTTAGTAAACAGTGGTACTCACCTGAGGGTGGTATTTGGATGTCAGTTATCCTGCATCCCCCTGATCCTTCATTGATTTCTCTCATTGGCGGTATTGCGGTCTGCAAGACCTTACATATGGATAGCATACTTCCAGGCATTAAATGGCCCAATGACATCATGCTTAATGAAAAAAAGATTGGTGGGGTCCTAACTGAAATGGTTGATAAAGCAGTGATCCTTGGTATCGGGCTCAACCTGAACATACGCGAGTTTCCGAAAGAACTTAAAACTACTGCGAGTTCCGTGTTTCTTGAGACAAAGAAGCATCTCGAAAAGAAAATGGTTTTCAGTACACTATGCAGGCAATTGGATGATTGCTATATGATGTTGAAGCAAAACAAAGCAGCTGATTTATTGACCGAATGGCGTCACTATACAATCTTGCTTGGTCAGCAAGTTATTATTGAATTGCCAGACAAAAAAATAGAGGGTAAAGTCATTGATATCAGTAGGGATGGTGCTTTAATAATCATGCGTTTAGATGGCAAGATCGTAAGAGTGGTTGCCGGTGTGTGTCATCTGAGGAAGAGATAATGATTGTATGGCGCAAGGAGCATAGGGCAAAGCGGATGGAAACGATGACTAAGTCGATAATTGCCCACACTATGCACTTAGCGCTTTGCACTTGGCGTTTCTTATGATACAGATATATACAGGTAACGGTAAGGGTAAAACAACTGCAGCTTTGGGCTTGGCGCTAAGGGCGGTCGGACACGGTCTAAAGGTAATAATGATTCAATTTATGAAAGGCAAGATAAACTACGGTGAACTTGAGGCAGCAAAATACCTGCCCAACCTGGTTATCGAGCAATACGGTCGCCCGGATTTTGTGAATCCAGAGAATCCTTCTGAGGAAGATATTCGTTTAGCGCGTCAGGCATTTACGCGTGCTAAGGAAGTTATGAGAAAGAAGGAATTTGATATTGTTATTCTGGATGAAATCAATGTGGCTGTTGCCTTTGGGCTTATTGGGGTCCAAGAGGTTATTGATCTGATGAAAGGCAAACATCGGAAAAAAGAGCTCGTTCTTACTGGTCGTTACATGCCCGAAGAGTTTGCTGAGTACGCAGATATGATAAGTGATATCAAGGAAGTGAAACATCATTTTAGCGATGGTGCGTCCGCGCGTAAAGGGATAGAATACTGACAAGAGGGTCTGTAATGGCGAAAAGATCGTATGAGAAGGCTATCAACAGACAGCAAGAACAGAGCAAAATCCATTTCGCCGTCTATCATTGTTGACATGCAGCTGTATGCGTATAGAATGGAATAGGAGGTTTGATGATCATACCGACTGAAAAAATATATAAAAGGTTTGAGAACAAATACAAAGCGATTAACGTCGCATCCTTAGAAGCAAGAAAACTGAAAGACGATCAAGTAAAGGGTCTTTTAGAAGGACACATTAATCCGGTCTTTGAAGCGATCAGAAAACTGATCGCTGGTAAGATAAGGTATCAAGATTGAATATTGCCCTGGGTATAACCGGTTCTATCGCCGCATATAAATCATTAGGGCTCATAAGACTGTTGAGAAAAAGTGGTGCTGAAGTTAAAGTGGTGCTTACCAAGTCGGCAAGCCACTTCGTTACACCACTGAGCTGCCAGACGTTATCAGCAAATGAAGTGTACATTGATCAGTTTCTGTTAACCAAGGGCATGAAACACCTAACCTTATCAGCATGGGCTGATGTGCTGGTTGTTGCTCCAGCTACCGCGAACATTATCGGTAAAGCAGCGTGCGGTATTGGTGACGATTTGCTTTCAACCGCGTTGCTTTCTTTTCAAAAACCTGTCTTGTTTGTTCCAGCTATGGACAGTGACATGTGGGCAAACGAGATTGTACGGGAAAATGTGAACAAATTGCGCCAAACCGGTTTTCATATTCTAGAACCAAGCTTCGGTGCTCTGGCTTCAGGAAAAATCGGTAAAGGGCGTTTTCCGTCTGTTACAATTATCCAGAAGAAAATCCTCGTGCTTTACGAGAAACATAAACCTCTTGATCTGATGAGATTTCTCGTATCTGGTGGTCGTACTGAAGAGGACATTGACCCGGTTCGCGTGATAACGAATCGTTCGTCTGGTCGTATGGCAAGAGAACTTCTCTATGCCATTACCTGTCGCGCCGGTATTGTGAAGGGCGTAATAGGTGGCGTGACTGTCGATTTTCCAGAGGATATGGATATTACCTATACCCGAACTTCGGGTGAGATGTTAGAAGGTCTGAAAGAAAATTTGAGCTGGTGCGATTGTTTAATAATGGCTGCTGCAGTTGGTGACTATCGACCAGAGAAAAAGAAGACAAGAAAGATCCATGATAGAGCATTCAGTCTTAACCTGGAGAAGAACCAAGATTTGCTAAAGAAACTGATTCGAGTAAAATCGTCTCCGCTGGTCGTGGGTTTTTCGCTTGAGGACAGCCTGCTTCTTGCCAGAGGTAAGAAAAAGTTGACATCAAAGAAATGTGATATGATAATTCTGAACAGCTACTCTGCAATGGCAGGTGAGACCACCTATGCGAAAATACTCAAGAAAGATGGTAAGGTTATTTCGTTTGGCGAAGTTACGAAATGGCAGCTCGCCAACAGGATTCTTGATGAGTGCATTAGAGCACTTGGCAAGCGTCGCAAAAAGCGCAAGTACAAATAAACATAAGCCATGGCAGAAGAGCGCGTACCCCCACATTCATCAGAAGCTGAAGAGGCTGTGCTTGGTGCAATGTTGCTTGATGCTCAAGCATTGCCCAAGGTTATGGAGATTCTTAATGAAGGCAATTTCTATTCTCCGGTTAATCAAAAGATCTACCGGGCAATCCTCTATCTCTTTGGTGAGAATGTTGCGGCTGATTTGGTAACTGTTACAAATTGGCTCAAACAGAACAAGATACTCGACGATATTGGCGGACCCGAGTATTTATCGAACCTTGTTGCTAATGTACTGACCACTGCCAATGTTGAACATCATGCCAGGGTGATTTTAGATAAGGCGATCAAGCGTAATATTATACAGACTTCGATGGAACTCTTGAAGAATAGCTTTGAGGATAGTCAAGCAGCTGCAGAACTTGTTGACTACGCCCAGAATGCTGTTTTTCAAATAAAAGAAAGTGGTTTGAGAAAAGAGCCGGTTCATATCCGAGGCTATATTACTGGGATATTGGAAGCTGCAGAGGCAATGCGCGGGGAGCGTCTGATAACCGGTGTTGAAACCGGTTATTACAAACTCGATGAAATGACCTCGGGTTTTCAAAAAGGCGATTTCGTCGTTGTCGCCGGCAGACCATCAATGGGAAAGACCGCCCTCGCTTTGAATATCGCTGCTTATGCAGCGATTGAGAATAATGTTCCAGTCGGCATATTTTCTTTAGAAATGTCGGGTGAAGCATTAGTCCAAAGACTTCTCTGCAGTGAGGCAAAAGTGAGTTTGAGGAACTTAAGGCATGGTATGTTGCGTGATGTAGATTGGGTCAATCTCGCTACTGCGGCTGGTAACCTTGATAAGGCACCGATCTATATCGATGATTCAGCGACTATGTCAATCTATGAGCTGAAGGCAAAAGCGCGGCGGTTAAAGGCGGAGAGTGACATAGGAATGCTGATAGTCGATTATATGCAGCTTTTGACCGGACCACAAACATTTCGTTCAACGTCGCGGACCCAGGAAATATCGGAAATATCAAGGGCGGTGAAAGGATTGGCAAAAGAGTTGAATATACCCTTGCTTATCGTATCACAGCTATCGCGTATGCCTGAGCAGCGTAAGGATCGTCGACCATTATTATCTGATTTGAGAGAGAGCGGAGCGATCGAACAGGATGCAGATGTCGTACTCTTCATCTACCGCGAAGAGGTTTATGACAGACAGACTGATAAAAAAGGTATTGCCGAACTGCTTTTAGCAAAACAACGTAACGGCCCAACCGGCATACTGGAACTGGGGTTTCAGGGGGATTTCACGTTATTTGCTCCTCTAACATCCCGTGAAGAAATGGCTATGGAAGAAGTGGAAGATGAATCTTTTTAGTCTGATCGGTGATTTCGCGACATTTTTCTTCAGGAGTCTTTTTATCCCTTGGAAGTTCCGCACGAGCAAAGACAGGATACTGGAACAAGTCTATAATATTGGGATAGGTTCTCTACCGATTATAATTATTATCGCTGCGTTTACTGGCTTAGTTTCCACAGTTCAAGCGACCTATCAGATGATCGGTACAGTGCCGCGCTATATCATCGGTACTACGGTTGGCAGGATGGTTTTGATAGAACTCGGTCCGATCCTGACTGCGTTAATGGTAAGTGGTCGTTGTGCGTCTTCCATGGCTGCAGAAATCGGCACGATGCGGGTTACTGAACAGATCGATGCCCTGGAGATAATGGCTATTGATCCTTACCGTTTCCTCAGTCTTCCGCGCATTGTCGGTACGTTTATTTCCTTGCCAGTCCTCACGATTTTTGCCGAATTTGTAGCTCTAGCATTTGGCGCAGTGTATGCGCATTATTTTCTGAACATACCGTTCAGTGTGTTCAGTTATGGTATTATTCACTTTTTCTCTATGCGTGATTTTCTCGGAGGATTAGTCAAGTCGCTATTTTTCTCGATCGTGATTGGTGCGTCTGGTTGTTATTTTGGGTTCCTTGTTAAGGGCGGCGCTAAAGAAGTCGGCAGGGCGGCAACATATGCGGTTGTTAGTTCATCGATCCTCATTCTTGTTTTAGATTTTTTGGTTGCGGTGCTAATCTTTGGATGATTGAAGTCAAAAACCTATCAAAAATGTTTGACGACCTTGTTGTTCTGGATAATGTCAGTTTCAACGTGACTGAAGCACATCTGGTTGTTATCCTTGGACCATCAGGTACGGGTAAGACGGTTCTCCTTAAGTCGATACTTGGAATAGTGCCGGTCGATGGCGGTGAAGTGTTGTTTGATGGTAAGCCGGTTCAGTCGGCCAAAGGAAGTGAGATATACGACATACGAAGACAGGTTGGTTTTGTGTTTCAGAGTACTGCATTGTTTGATTCGATGAACGTTTGTGAGAATATCGCTTTGCCGCTTGTGGAACACACCACGTTGTCGAACCGACAAGTCAGGGACAAAGTCCAAGAGATTTTAGAAATAATCGGTATGGTCGGTAAGGAAAGACTTTATCCGCGTTCGCTTTCTGGAGGTATGAAGCGTTTGGTTGCAGTTGGTCGGGCACTTGCTTTAGATCCGAAGCATTTATTCTATGATGAACCGACTACCGGTCTTGATCCAATAATGAGAGACCGGATCGTGCAGCTTATCATTGATCTAAAAAAGAATTACAAAAAGATCGGTATTGTCGTTACTCATGACCTCGATACTGCAGAAAAAGTGGGTGATGATATATATCTACTGAAGAAAGGCAAGATAAACAAACTGAAAAAGATTGGAAAGGAAGTTTACAATGGTTAAAGACTTGAAGGCGACCTTTGTCGGCATATTCATCATTGTTGGAGTAATCATCTTCGTCGTTTTGTACACATGGTTTTCTGGCAGGCTTGGTTTACGAAATACCTATGATTTAGTAGTTATGTTTGATGATGTTGTGGGGCTGAGGATTGGTGATCCGGTGATGGTCTATGGTATGGAAAAAGGGAAGGTCAAGGATATGAAGATTGACCAGAATAAGATTAAATCAATTCTTGCGATCGACCGTAATATCATGATACCCGAAGACTCAAAGATTTCCATTAAATCGATCAGCATGTTAGGTGCTGATCGCTATGTGAAAATCGAACTAGGTTCATCTGACAAGACTGCAAGCGTGTATCATGGCTCAACCGGCGGATTTGATCTCGAAGCATTGGGAAACCAGCTTGATAGTCTGATGCTCGTTGTCAAGAATTTCAAACTGGGAGATTTTGATCTCAACAAAATAGCTTCAAAACTGACTCGCGACATGAACCGAAGCCTCAAGACTCTAACTAAAGCTATAAAAGGTCCATCTGAAAAGATCGAACATCTGGCTATAAGGTTAGATTCCCTGACCACATTATTGAGTGGTGATGGAACAGTAGGCAAATTGATGAAGTCAGATGAGCTTTATGAAGAAGTCAGGCAGACCAACCAGGCGTTGAAAAGTCTTGTTGAAGATATCAAGGAGAATCCTGATCGCTACATCAATATAAAGGTGTTTTAATGAATAGAAATCCTAAATCCGAAGCACTAAATACTGAACAAATCCGAATTACCGAAAATCAAAATCCAAAATATATACACCCCCACCTTCCTCCCCCTTTAAGGGGGAGGACTAAGGAGGGGGTAGTTTGAATATTAGAGTTTAGATATTGTTTAGGTACGAATTTTCCGCCCGAGGCGGATCAGCCTCAGGCTGAAGAAATCAGGATTTAACCGAACATAGTGAGGTAAATGAATTCCAGGTTTGTTTGTCAAAATTGCGGTGCCTCAGCGCCTAAATGGCTTGGTCGATGCCCGGCCTGTGAAGAGTACAATACAATGGTTGAAGAAGTCATTGAAAGAAAGGGCGGACAAGCATCAAGGAAATCAGAAGTAGTTAAACCACTGCCTTTATCAGAAATACCCTATAGCAAAGAAGCGCGGACCGGGCTTGGAATAGGCGAGCTGGATCGTGTGCTGGGTGGTGGTTTTGTCAAGGGTTCTTTGGTTTTGCTCGGTGGTGATCCAGGGATCGGTAAATCAACCTTGATGCTGCAGATATCCGGTATGATGTCACGCACGGGTAAGAAGATACTCTATGTCAATGGAGAAGAATCCGCATATCAGGTGCGTATGAGGGCTGAACGATTAGGAGTGGATGTTCAGGGCATCAGTGTGCTTACGGCAACGCAACTCGATTCGATAATTGAGAGTGCGCGTGCTTATGAACCGGATCTAATGGTAATAGATTCGATCCAGACGATCTACACGTCTCGTTTGTCCTCAGCCCCAGGTAGTGTTGCTCAAGTCAGGGAGTGCGGTGGTGAATTGATGAGGTTTACCAAAGAAAGGGCTGTGACGACTGTCCTCATAGGTCATGTCACGAAATATGGTGCTATTGCCGGACCAAAAACTCTTGAACACATGGTTGATGCTGTTTTGTACTTCGAAGGTGAAAGTAACCAGCAGTACCGCATTATCCGTGCGATCAAGAACCGCTTTGGTTCAACTAATGAAATTGGTATCTTTGAGATGACTGCATCAGGTATAAAGGAAGTTATCAACCCCTCGCATCTTTTTATGTCTGATGCGATCTATTCAGGGTCAGTCACCGTAGCGGTCATTGAGGGTTCAAGACCACTACTTGTTGAGGTCCAGGCTTTGACCAGTCCGACATTCTACAATTTCCCACAGCGCGTGGCGACCGGCATTGATTATAAAAGACTCTCAATGCTTCTTGCAGTGTTAGAGCGTCGTGCAGGCATAGGGGTTTACGGATTTGATTGTTTTGTTAATGCGGTTGGAGGCATAAAGGTTCTTGAGACATCGAATGATTTGGGGATTGTTCTTGCAATCGCTTCTTCAGTAAGAGATATGGTGATCGAGAGAGAGACCGTTGTCATTGGCGAAGTCGGGCTGGGCGGTGAGGTGAGGTCGGTTTATGGTATGTTGCCTAGGCTTAAGGAAGCCGAGAAGATGGGTTTCAAGAGGGCAATTGTGCCGGTAAGGAATTCTCATCAAAACAGCGTGAAGATGAAGATTGTTGGTGTTGCCGATGTGAAAGAGGCGGTAAGGCTGGTTTTGAAGAAATAGTCGGTCCAGAAGAGTTTTGACTGCTTATAAGCAGGAGGAAGCATGGCATTTTTTAAGCGCGAAAATAGATTTGTTTTGGATTCATCGAGCATTATTGATGGACGAGTTATTCATTTGTTCGATAAGAGGATTTTTGAAGGTAAGATAATAATCCCTGAGTTGGTGCGATCCATTGTTAAGAGGTTTATGGGGCCCCGTGGAGACCGAGCAATCAAGGTTCTGAAGAGAACTTCAACTCTTGAGTTCGTTGATGTGAAGGGCGATGGGTTAGTTGAGGAAGACTGTGTGTTGCGGGAAGCGCGCCGAAGACGTGCTAAGGTCATTACTACATCAGATGAAATCCGAAGGCACGCAAAGATGTTTCCTGATGTTGGGATTCTTGATATCCGGGATATCTATCGCTTACTCACACCTATTTTTACACCAAATAAGCTTATCTCGGTCAGGATTTTAAAACGGGGTATAAAAAACACTGAGGGTGTTGGTTATATCGAGGGCGTGAAGATTGTTGTAGACAATAGTGCGAAGCATATAAATCAGACCGTGAATGCACGTGTGACAACGATGCTGTCTTTGGAAACGGGTCATCTCGTATTTTGTGAATTGGTTCAAGAAGAAGGTAACAAACCACTTATTATGCAGAAGGTTAAAAGAAAAGGGGACCGGACTGATGGAATCCATTGATGAGCTGCTTGAGAAACTAACGCTGGCAACTGGGGTTGGATATTCAGGGGATGTGAAGAATATTATTCATGATGAATTGCAGCGTTCGCAGATCAAGAGCACGATTGAAAAAGATGGAAGTGTTAGCGGTTATCTTAAGGGCAGAACAGATCGTGGTATTATGTTAGCCTGTCATATAGATGAGGTTGGTTTCATGGTGAGTTCTATTGACGATGCTGGTAGACTCAGTCTCAGTAGTGTGGGAGGTATTGACATCAGCATATTACCAGCCCAGCAAGTACTGATTCATGGCCGTAAAACGATACAGGGTTATATCGCTGCCAAACCGCCGCATCTGGTACCTAAAGAAGAACGCAAAAAGATTTTGCCGCTTGATAAGCTTTTTGTCGACACCGGATTAGCGCCAAGCGAGGTGAGAAACATCGTAGAAATTGGTGATTGTGTTTCCTTTTTTGGCAAATACATGAAGCTGCAGGGCGACCTCCGTACTGTGAAGTCCCTTGATAACCGAGCCGGTATTGCTTGCGGCATACTCGTAATGCGTGACTTGGCGCAACGGGAACGCGCATTTAACATATATTTCGTTGCTACTAGTCAGGAAGAATACACGGGTCTTGGAGCCCGGATTCACGCTTACCGTTTACCGATTGACTATGGGATTGTGGTTGATGTTACCTTTGCCGAATATCCAGATTTGAAAGACCATGAGATTTATCCGTTGGGTAGTGGTCCAGTCATAGGTCGCGGTGCTACAATACCTGAGAAATTGAGCGATCTGCTTATTGAAACCGCCAAGCAAAATGACATATCTTATCGGATTGAACCTTTGCCAACCTCTACAGGTACAGATGCTGATGATATCGCCTTTAGCCGTGAAGGGATAGCGACCTGCGTTATTGGAATTCCTCTGCGCTATATGCATACACCAGTGGAAGTCGTTTGCTTGAAGGATATCGATAGAACGAAGCGCTTGATTGTTAGCTATATCGAGAAGCTGACCGAAAGGAAAGAATAAGTCGAACCTCACTACGTTCGGCCAAGTCCTAAACTCTAAACACTAAATCCTAAACAATATCAAAATTCAAATATCCAAATACAAAACGTTATTGTCAACTCCTCCGTATCGAAAGGAGAAATAAAGGAAGTGTGGATAGAAAATTTGTATTTCGGTCATTAGAATTTGTTTAGAATTTCGACATTATGATTTAGAATTTGCTTAGGAATAACTGAGATTCCTAAGCATCATCTGAGGTTGACATCCGAACCATTTTGACTATAATAGATGGATTTTTTCTGGATTCAATCAAAGGAACAAGGATTTTTTGTGTATTTCTATTTCATCCAAATTCGAAAGTAATCAGGATAAGAGGAGGTTTTTGAAAAATGCTTGAAAAAGACAGCAAGATTATGGATACGATTGCAGAATCCAATAGATCGGTTGTTACGGGGATCGACGAAAAGGACATTGAACATTGGATCAAGATTTCCATTTTAGATAGAGAATACAAGGTTCCTGCCGGCCTTACGATAATGCAGGCTATGGAATTTGCAGGATACCGTTTTATTCGGTCGTGCGGTTGTCGGGCAGGTTTTTGTGGTGCTTGTACAACCGTCTATAGGATCGAGGGCGATTACCGGTTGAAAACTGCGATGGCTTGTCAGACGAGGGTCGAACATGGGATGTTCCTGACCCAGATACCGTTTACACCAGCCGAGAGAGCGAAGTATGATATAAATAAGCTATCTCCAGGTATCGAAGCTTTCCTGACTAATTATCCCGAGATTCTAAGATGTTTAGGGTGTAATGCTTGCACAAAGGCATGCCCTCAGGATATTGATGTAATGGAGTATATTGCGGCAGGGAAAAGAGGTGATATTGGTTTGATGGCTGAGCTATCTTTTGACTGCATAATGTGCGGTCTGTGTGCGATACGTTGTCCAGCAGAGCTGGCCCAGTATAATTATGCGCAGTTAGGGAGAAGACTCCACGGGAAATATGAAACACCGGTTCCAGAGCATTTGAATACGAGAGTTAAAGAGATCGCCGATGGTAAATACAATGCTGAGCTTGATAATCTTGTACAGACTAAGGTTGAGGATTTGAGGAAGCTTTACACGGCGCGGGATATAGAAAAGGCATAAAAGGGGACAAGCATGGCAGAACTAAAATTCATTGGCGGTTATCCAGAGTACATGAGGAAACATATCGAAGCCGTCAATCGTACAAGGCTTCAGCGTAAAGATTTCACGCCCAAGGCGATGACCATGGAAGAACGGGATGAAGTACTCAGGGTTCATCCTGACTATGCCGCCGGCGGCAAACGTGCGATCAGCTTGGGTTCAAATAAAGGGGATATTGCACCTAATGAAGTCGTTGATCTACTGGAAGCCTATCCTTTGATCCAGGGTAATGAGATAGATGTGAACAAGCCAGATTACACAGTTGATCTATTAATAGTGGGCGGCGGTCTGGCCGGAACCTCGGCTGCAGTGTTTGCAAATGACAATGGTATTGATAAGGATAAGATACTTGTCGTTAATAAACTGCGGCACGGCGATGCCAATTCAATCATGGCTGAGGGTGGCACACAGGCTGCTGATCGTGAAAACGATTCGCCAGCCCGTCATTTTCTGGATGCTATTGGTGGGGGGCACTTCACTAATAAACCAGATGTGCTCAGAGTACTTGTCGAAGATGCACCGCTCATAATGAAATGGCTTTGTGATCTTGGTACAATTATCGATCGGGAAGAAGATGGCACTTTTGTGGAGAAGGCAGGTGGTGGAACTTCAAGAAGAAGGATGCACGCTTGCAAAGACTATACTGGTCTTGAGGAGCTGAGAGTTATCAGAGACGAATTCAGAAGTCGCGAGATACCTTGTCTCGAGTATTTTCCGGTTATTGAGTTTCTGACTGATGGTAACCGGGTTACTGGTGTTGTGCTCTATAACCTTGAAACTGGTGATTATAAGATTGTCCAGGCGAAGGCAACGATCCTGGCAACCGGTGGTTTCGGACGTCTCCACGTGAGGGGTTTTCCAACGACGAATCATTATGGTGCTACTTGTGACGGTCTAGTTCTTGCCTACCGCGTGGGTGCTAAACTGAGAGATACTGATACGGTTCAGTACCATCCGACCGGTGCGGCGTACCCACAGCAGATAATCGGTCTTTTGTTGACCGAGAAGCTAAGGAGTATGGGTGCTCAACCAGTTAATAAGGATGGCGAAGCATTCGTTTTTCCGCTTGAACCGCGCGACGTCGAAGCTGCGAGTTTCATCCGGGAATGTTATGTAAAAGACAAGGGTATTGTGACACCTACGGGCATGCGCGGTATCTGGCTTGATACGCCGATGATTGAACTTCGGAACGGTAAAGGCACGATAGAAAAATCATTCCCGGGTATGTTGAGGATGTTCGAGCGCTTTGATCTTGATATACGTAAGGACCCGGTTCTTGTTTTCCCAACATTGCATTATCAGAACGGTGGTGTTGAGACTGATCCCTGGGGTAAAACCAATATTGATGGTCTTTGGGTTGCTGGTGAGGTTTCTGGTGGCGTGCACGGTAAGAACCGTCTCATGGGTAACTCAACCCTTGACTGTCTTGTCTTTGGTCGAAGGTCAGGGATTTCAACTGCAGAATATCTAAAATCTAATCCACAGCACGGCAAGTTGACGATCGACCACATGAATAACTATGTCAAGCTACTAAAAGAAGCCGGGGTTGATACAATACGCAAGGCTCCGGTGCTTTTACCTGATTACCGCGGTAAGGCAGTATTGGCTCGTATGATTGATATATTTTAGACACGATATGAATAAAAAGGGCGGCTGTAAAGCCGCCTTTTTTTTATTTGTAGTCAGTTGTTTGTGTTCTGTTACGTGTTTCAGCTATCCGTTAACTATCCAAGATCTTATCTACTTCTTCCTTGTCTAAATCCATCACATAGGGGATACCAGAGATACTAGCAGCGTCCTTGGTGAGCGAGGCAATGTCATCCCGTGTAATGTGCTCGAGCGCGAATTTCCGGTTCCCGGTCATCAACTGCTTGAGACCCTGGGCAAGTCGCTCAACGTATGTATATACGCCCAATGCGCCGGTCGGTACTTTGTCAAATTCTTTACCCAATTCTTTTTTCAATTTCGATGCAGTAACGAATATCTCTTCTTTTCTATTGCCGAAGCGTTCGACAAATACAGGAACTTCTTCTTCCTCGATTTTTTTGCCAATCGTTTTGCCAACCATTGCAGCACATAGTGGCGCACGAGCCATTCCAACGATCTTTGTATATGGGGCACCGAGCGCAATGGCTTTGAATATATGGTCTTCAAGCGAGAAACCACCAGCAAAGGCAAGATCAGCTACGTACTTACCCTTTTTCGCAAGTTTATCAGTATAGAAATAAGTAAGCGAATGGATTTCAACCGGTGGCATACCCCATTCATTCATCATGCGCCATGGGCTCATTCCAGTACCACCACCAGCACCATCTATGGTTAAGAGATCGAGTTTTCCTTCCGAGGCAAATTTCACTGCCCGTGCAAGGTCAGCCGGACGATAAGCACCAGTTTTCAGAAAGATATATTTCGCGCCTGCTTTGCGTAATTCTTCAACTCTTTTAAGAAACGCTTCTTTTTCCACCATACCAATTCTCGAATGCCTTTCGAATTCGGTAAAAGATCGTCTCTCAAAGGCTTTAATTACATCCGGATCTAGCGGATCGGGTAATACGATATAGCCGCGTTTTCTTAAGATCTGAGCTTTTTTAAGGTCTTTGATCTTTACTTCACCGCCAATATCTTTGGCTCCCTGACCCCATTTTAGCTCAACTGCTTCAACACCCAGTTTCTCGATTGCATATTCTTGCACGCCAAGTATTGTGTCTTCGACATTGGCTTGTAGAATGATCATTCCAAAACCATCTCTTTGCCATTTTTGATAGGTGCTAATTCGGTATTCCAGGTCTGGTGCTTTGAGAATTCTTCCATTCTTGATCACGCTTGTCATGTCCATTGCCACGACATTCTCTCCGATCGTGAGCATGCATCCAGCCAAGGCTGTGCCAATTGCTAATCCATCCCAATTGTTCTTTGCTATGTTTGTTGAACCCAAACCCGGAACGACCATTGGGAATTTCAGTTTGATGCTTTTCGCCGCGCCGATTTTTTGTTCCAGGTTGACATTTGGGAAGATTGCCTTATCAGAGTCAGCTTCAATGCCGATTGCTCCAACTGCAGTCCCCATGATATTGAAATGCGAATAATCAACCGGGTAATTCTTTTCAGAAGCTGCAGTAATGATACCAAATGGCTGTGGGTATATAACCTCATGACCTCGATACGCAGACTTGCCTATTTCGCACATACCAATACAACCATCCACACAAGTAGCACACATTCCGCTAAGTGGAACCACTGAGTCTTCGGTTCTATTTTTTGTTAATGTTGCAGCTGATGCATTTATTCTTGATAAAGACGGCATTTTTATCTCCTTTCAAAGGGTTTAGCTTTGTTTTTCAAACTTTCTAAGAAATAGTAATATTCAGTTATTGTAACCTGGTTCATCATTTCTTCTTTTCTATCTGATCCGGTCTTCCTTCGCAAGTGCCACAGTCACCCGTGGTTCCCATCCAGCACTGGTAATCGTCGTGGGTTTCGATACAGGTTGGTTCGAGCGACAGACAGGCATTACAGACATCAGTTGGTGCAGCGGGTCCCTGACATCTTAATTGACAGGCAGGACAAATGTACATGCAGCCACCGCACAGCCTGCAGACTTCAGATTTGATATTGAACGGGGTCGTGATTTTCTTTTTATAGCCGCGTTCCACAAAGCCAATTGCACCGGATTGCATTTGCTCTTTACACATTCGAACGCAGAGTCCACAGAGTACACAATCTTCGTGCCTTACTGGAAAACGAACTTTTTTAACATTGAATTTTGATGCCAGATCTTGGATCGTCTTTGATGATGGACATACTGATAAGAGGAGTTCAATCATCATCTTACGGGCATTGATTACTCTTTTGGTGTTAGTTCTGACTTTGAGCCCTTGCTCAAGCGGATATGTACAGGAGCTCACGAGCTTTGCTTTTTCTCCCTCACCAATCTCTACGAGACACAAGCGACATCCGCCATATGAAGATAGTCCTTCATTATAACATAATGTTGGAATATCAATGCCGTAAAATTTGCATGC
>JAUWGT010000080.1 GCA_030606265.1 Candidatus Stahliibacteriota bacterium
CCATGATTTTTCTGAAATGAGCCAGCTCAGCATATCCATCAAATTGGCTATTCGTTGTGATAATAAGCAGATCAATTGGTGCACCGAGTAATGAAGGTAAATCAGTGGGCGATAAATCGTTCGGATTGTCTTCAATATAATACACTGGTTTTTTGTCCAAATCACCGATCGACCCACGGTTAACTACAACCTGTGATAGGAACTGCTCAGCCGCTTCTTGCGCTAACCTGGTTTGGCGCATTGGTGAAATACCTGGCTCACAATCTTCTAATTGGAATGATAGAATCAGCTTCTTCAATCTATGAAGTTTTCTTGATTTAGGAAAATACCGGAATGGTACAATACTTACTTGACCGAGTTGATAGCCTCGGGTATTCCCGGAATGTACGCTGACGATGACTTCTCGTGGAAAGTGGTTGTCAGAGTCATATATCATTGAGTTTGGATCTGCGAACTCGCGTTCATCAAAAATCGCTATTTCCTGTTGTTTTGGATATATGTAGAAATCTCCAGGGATCCTTTCCCATTGCGCTTCTATAATCTCCACTTGTGCCAACTTCTTTTTTTGAGGTAGAAGATAAGTAAACGCCACGGCGGGTAATTCTGGCGCTCCTGGTGGGAAAGGTGCAAACGCCTCTGACATACTCAATCGTGCGAAACCATCTATTGTCTCAATGGTGTAGTCTGGTTGTTCGATTGGTATCTCGTATACAGTTCCCGCATGGCCAATATTAGCGATAAATATTGACATCATCAGGGTATAGAACATGACCATTCTCATAGCTACATATATTTTAATAAATCTGAATAGAATGTCAACCCCATTAGAAATAAACAAATACCTAAAAATCCAAAATACCTAAAGACAAATATATAAAACAGTTATTGAGTAACTAAGTAATTAAGTTATTGAAACCCTTGAATCCCAGGGGGATTGGAAGAGAGCACTACGTGCTGGAAAGGAGCTGACGCTGGAAGGGAGCTGCGCTGGAACACCAACAGTTACTAAGTAATTGAGGGAATTGTAGTCGCCCGATTCATCGGGCATTGTCTGATAAATCAGACAACTACAGCGCTCTGCGCCTTACTCCATACGCCCTATTTATCCCGTGAAATGCGAAGCATATTTCACTGGGACGCTTTACGCTCTTTTCCCTACTCCATACTCCCTACGCTCTTTTTGAATCACAAGTGATTGGAAGAGACCCACACACCTTTTCTAGTCTGTCTAATGATAACCAAGTGCTTAACCAGTGTACATAGTGCGAATTATGCGCTCCCTATAAGAAAATAGATAAGTAAAGGTGTGGGGTGGAAATGAGATTTCATCTGGAAGTTAGCGCTTTGCGCTGGAATTCAAAACATCTAATACACAAACAGTTATTGAGGAGTTGAGAAAAGCAGTAATTAAGTAACTAAGTAATTAGGTAATTGAAAAAACAGTAATTAAGTTACTGAGTTATTGAGTCATTGAGAAAAGCAGTAATTAAGTTATTGAAAGACGTTTAGACCGTTGATAGCGTTCAAAGACAAATTCAGGAACCCAGCGCAGCGTGCCTTCAGCCCGTCTAAAACGGGCGTGTCTGCAGTTTGTCATAGACAAACGTGTCTTCAGAGAATCATGTCTTCAACAAAGTGTTCTCCGTTTCTATATTACCTGGCTAATCAACACGTACATAATCAATTAACAATATAGAATTTTTACCTGAAGAATCAGAGTACTTGATAAAACGTTTCGGATAGGATTGCTCAATCCAGAAATAGAAACGCCATTTTATAAATAGTATTTTTGGAACCATCTCGACCTTCCAGCATACGATATCGCCGAGTGGAGAATTTATAACCTCCTCGCCCAGAACATTGATTTCAGCGTTTATAACCATGAGTTCTGGAACATGAAACTTAATTTCGCGTTTTGCCCCATCAGTGTATTCAAAACCACGCAAGGCGTATTTGATTGCATGACGGTCATAGATTGGCTTATCTAGCTTGTATGAAAATCTACGCCCTTTGAAGAAAACATTGAGCTTTTGCTCTCTCTTTATCTCAAGTTCAATTTTGTCGCCGACCATTTTCTTAACATATATCGTACTCATATCCAAGGTGTCAAAAATAAGTTCAAGTATCCGGTTCTCCCAAGTGTAAATAACATGGTAGCCTAAAGAATCTTTCTGTACATCGACATCCATAGTTCCGACTTTGCCTTTATCATTGGTCTCATATGTGAAGCTCTCTTGAGCGGGTAATAGCTGGAGTATAAGCAGGATGGTGATCATCTCTTGTACTCCACTTTGAATCTCTTGGGTAATAATTTCACCACAATACCCCCTTTTCCGCACGAAGGACTCCTGCTTTTCAAAATCAGTTTCTGCACTTTGAATTTTTTTGCGATCTTAATAAACTCCTTTGCGCCACGATTGAAACAACCGGTAACATCCAAATCATTTTCATTGATGACCCGGTCGCCAACGATTTTGTTTCTCGGTCTTGGTGTAGTCAGACCCCCCAATTGTTCCGGACAGGCAAAGATGATATGTTTGTTTCGGACCATCGCGGCCACTTGTTTATTATATGCGTTTTTGCCGTCGTATCGGCAATTAATCCCTAACAAACAGGCACTGACCAAGATGTTTTCTTCTACATTATTAGCTTGTTTCATTGTGGGAGAGTTTATCTACAATATCAAGTAGTTCCAGAATATCATCTATTTCATAATCAGCACCAGAATTTTCAGTATCAAAACGATCACCATAGCGTACGAAAACAGTTTTCATACCCAGTGATTTTGCACCAACAATGTCACGCTCCACCCAATCACCGACCATTATTGTTTCATGACGGCTCACATTGAGAGTTTCCAACGCTTTTACAAAAGGTTCGGGCTCAGGTTTACGTTTTTTAGTATCGTCGTAAGTTATCACCACTTCAAAAAAGTGCTGGAGATTCAACTGACACAACCTTAACCAAGCCTGTAACCTTGGTGCATCACTGACTACTCCGAGCTGCAACCCCCGTTTAACTAATTCCATAAGGGCAAGCTGAACATGGGGGTATAAAACTAATGCTGCTTCACGAGCCCGGCGATAACCGACAATCCCGGCGGCATGGATGCGGTAGTCAATCTGACCGAATTCTTTGGTTAAAAACTTGTCAAAAACTTTTTGGTCCTCGATACCTTCTTCATCGTAAATCTCGTATATTTTCCTTTCTACCGCATCCTTTGGCATTTTCAACCCGGTATCAATCATGGCGAGTATCGCAGCTTTAATTGCAGCATGTTTCATTGCTATGAAATCAACAAGCGTATTGTCAAGGTCGAAAATTACTGCCTTGATCACAGATGTTGCCTCAATATCCTTGCTGCTTTCTCAGGTGAGAAACTGTTGATATAGAAACCGGTGCCGAGTTCGAATCCAGTACTTCGGTAGATACGAGGAGTTATCTCAATGTGCCAGTGATAGTCTGACTCAATCGTCTTCCAGTAGTTGGCTTTTGGCAGAAGGTTAGGGCTATCATTAAGAATAAAATTGTAAGGATGTTCACCGAGTACTTCGTACATGAGTTTCAATATTTTTTTAAAAACAGTAGCAAGATCCTTTAGCTCTAATTGATCGATCAACTTATAAGTAAATGCATGACGCTTAGGTAAAATTAATATCTCAAAGGGAAATCTTGAGGCATAGGGTGCCAGAACAACAAACCGTTCGCTTTGAAAAATAAGACGATCAGCCATTTCAATTTCCTGCTGGATGATATCACAAAACAAACACCGTTCCTTATACCCAAAGTACTCACAGGCTCCACTGAGTTTTTGTTTAATCCGAATCGGCGTATCTGGCAGGGCAATGAGATCAGAATGCTGGTGTCTTAGCGTTGACGCGCCTGCAAGCCGACCGTGATTCTTGAAAATCAGTATGTAGCGGAGCCTCTTGTCACGATGCAGATCTTCAATCCTAACACGGTAGGTGTTTAAAACGAGTTCTATTTGGTTTGAGGAAAGCTCAAAGAAATGGTCTGTGTGTTGCGGTGTTTCGACAATAACTTCGTTAGCGCCCACTCCACTAACCATGTCATAAACCCCAACACCGATCTTTGTCAACTCACCCTCGACTTTTAGGATCGGTTTGATATTGGGGATAACCCGCACTTTCCAACCCGGGCTATTTGGCGCTGAATCGGTCCTTACTGCATATATCTCATTAGGTGTACGATTCTCGTGCCCTTCGCAAAGCGGGCAATCACCTTCTGGTATTTTTCCATCGGCACCCATTTTTGGTAGCTTATCATTTTCAGTATCGATTATCACCCAAGTATCAGTAACAATATCTCTTCTAACTTCAGACACTTAACCTCCTTCTAAATAAGAATCCCAGGTTACAAATATCAAGAACTGAATCATGATAGTGTTTTAGAGGATCTGTTAGCAAGTGTTCTTATTCAACAGTAACGCTTTTTGCAAGGTTACGCGGTCTATCTACATCGCAACCTTTTAGAGTCGCTATATGGTAGGCGAGAAGTTGCAAAGGTATAACCGTTAACAAAGGTGTTAGAATATCTATAGTTTTGGGTATCGGTATACAGTATTTAACTTTAGACTCGATTTCCTTATCACCTTCAGTTGTAATAGCAATTACTACACCTTTCCTTGACTTAACTTCCTCTATATTTGAAAGAACTTTTTCAAAAACATAATCCCTGATAGCAATAAAAACAACAGGCATATCTTCATCAATTAGCGCAATCGGCCCATGTTTCATCTCAGCGGCTGGATAACCCTCGGCGTGAATATACGATATCTCCTTTAACTTAAGGGCTCCTTCTAATGCAACAGGGAAATTGTAACCTCTTCCAAGAAAAAGAAAGTTCTTCTTCTTATAGAAATCTTGAGCGATATCTTTGATTCTCTTGTCAAGCTCCAGTATCTGCCCTACCTGATCAGGAATTTTCTCTATTGCTTTAATAATCCCTCTGCCTTTATCAACAGATATTGTTCTCATCCTCCCCATAAGGAGAGAAATGAGGGATAACACCATTAGCTGGGAAGTAAATGCCTTTGTAGAAGCAACACCTATCTCTGGGCCTGCATGGATATAAACACCTCCATCTGTCGCTCTTGCTATTGTGCTGCCGACAACATTACAGATTCCGAGCGCCGTTGCGCCTCTTCTTTTTCCTTCTCTCAGCGCAGCAAGGGTATCAGTAGTCTCACCAGATTGACTAATTGCAAAAAGTATTGTTTTACTATCGACAACTGGGCTTCTATACCGAAATTCGGAAGCGTATTCCACCTCAACAGGGACCCTCGTCATTTCCTCAAGCATATATTCCCCTATCAACCCAGCATGCCATGCTGTACCACAACCAGTAATTACGATATTCTCCACGCGTTCGAGTTGTTCATGATGCCCATCAAGACCATCTAAACGCGCCGTTCCATCGGTCATGTTCAATCTTCCCCTTATCGCATTCCTCAAAGTAACCGGTTGTTCAAATATCTCTTTGAGCATAAAAGAGGAAAACCCTTCCTTCTCTATCTGACCCAATGTCCACGAAATCTCCTCGATCTTTGGTGTTATCTCTTTCTCTTCAAGCGTTGTAATTGTGAATCCTGTATCTGTAATTGATGCGAGCTCTCCATCTTCCAGATAAACAACCTGTCTGGTGTGTGGCACAATCGGTGCTGCATCAGAAGCCACGAAAAATTCGTCCCCCCCATCTCCCAAAACAAGGGGACTCCCATTGCGCGCACATACAATCTCTCTTGGATGGTCAAGCGAGATAACTGCTAAGCCGTATGTGCCATCAACCTCGGAAAGTGCAATCCTTACTGCTTTCAAGAGGTTGCCTTCATAATTCTCTTCAATCAAATGAGCAATGACCTCAGTATCTGTCTCGGTCCTCAATTTGTGTCCTTTCTGCTTTAGATATTCCCGTAATGCATTACAATTCTCGACGATTCCGTTATGGACAACGGCAATTCGTCCTTTACAGTCAGTATGAGGATGAGCATTTTTATCGGTTGGTTCACCGTGAGTGGCCCATCTGGTATGAGCAATACCTATCCTTGAACCAATCTGCTGGTCTTTCATCAAATCTTCAAGTCGTGAGACGCGACCAGCTACTTTTTGAACAATCAACCCTGTATCTGAATATACGGCAATACCTGCCGAGTCATAGCCTCGGTATTCGAGTCTCTTTAGTCCTTCAATCAGGATTGGCACAACTGGTTTTTTCCCGACATATCCTACTATCCCGCACATCGCAACATTATAGCACGACACCAGTAAATGTCAATATTTACGATTTACATTTCAGGTACTGACCTACTCTGCAAGGATTGGAGCTGATAGAGTTTATAGTAGACACCCTTTTTGTTTATCAATGCATCGTGAGTGCCAAGTTCCACTATCTCACCACCTTGAACAACGTATATGCGATTTGCATCCTTGATAGTGCTCAGCCGATGGGCAATAATAATCGCTGTCTTACCCTGTATCAATTTGTTTAACCCATCTTTAATCAACATCTCTGTTTCAGCATCGATGTTTGCTGTTGCTTCATCAAGTACAAGGATTCTGGGTTCAGAAGCGAGTGCACGAGCGAAGGACAAAAGCTGTCGTTCTCCTGTCGAAAAAGTAACCCCCCGTTCCGCAACACCTTCATCGTACTTCTTTGGAAACCGATCAATAAATTTATCAGCGTTTATGAATGCGGCGATCTCTTTCACCTTTTCATCGCTCAATGAAAAGTTCAAACGGATATTAGACTTAATATCACCGGCAAAAAGGAAGATGTCTTGTGGCACAACACCAATTTGAGAACGAAGCACAGGTAATCGTATGTCTTTAACATCAATTCCATCGATCAAAATCGTACCTTTTTGGATATCATAAAGTCTCGATATTAAACTGATAATTGATGTTTTCCCAGAACCAGTTGGTCCAACAAATGCGATATGCTCACCCGGTCTTATTTTAAATGAGACGTTCTTGAGAACCCAGTCTTTGTCGTATTTGAACCAGACATGCTTGAACTCAATGGCACCTTGTATTTGTTTAATGACCCGAGCTTTCTGGCTGGCAACAACCCCAATATTTTCGTCGAGAAGGAGAAAAATCCTCTCGCTTGACGCCATGGCAGATTGCAATAGTGTATATGATTCGGTAAGTTCCCGGATCGGTCTAAAGAACATTTCAACATAAGTTATAAAGGCCACAAGTACACCTAATGATACTTTACCGGTTATTACCTGACCACCACCGTAGTAGAGGACTAATCCAATGCCGATCGAACTAATTATTTCAATCAGCGGTCTGAAAAAAGACATGAGTATTACATGTTTCAGATTAGCGGTTAGGTACTCTTTATTTACCCCATCAAAGCTTGTCAGATTGTCTTTCTCTTTTGTGAAAATTCTAATCACCCGGATACCAGAGAGGTTCTCTTGAAACCGTGCGTTCAATTTGGCGAGTTTGGCGCGGACCAAACGGTAGATTGAACGTGCCCGAACGCGAAAATAGAATGTAACGACTAAAAGAATAGGGATAACGATAAAAGAAACCAAAGCGAGCCGCATATTTATCATCATCATCATGACGATGATACCGATTAAGAAGAGGACATCTTTAGTTAATCTAGCAAAAACCTGGGTAAATGCTTCATTGATCGCTTCAACATCATTCGTTGCCCTGGTCACAAGTCGACCAACTGGATTGCGGTCGAAAAAAGCGAGGTGTAAGGATTGGAGTTTTGCAAAAACCTTAGATCTGATGGCGTGCATGAATAGCTGACCAGCATATTGTGAAAGGTAAATCTGAACATAATTGGCAATCGCTCCGAAGAATATGATCCCGAGAAAAATAAGAACAATTCTCAAAATCCCGCTTATGTCCTTGGACCGAAGCAAGATCGCATCTGATGTCTTTAGGAGTTTTAGATTTGAGTACTCGATGAGCACAAGATTGTCATATTCTTCGAACAATTCGCTTCTGTCCGCAACCATACTCAGTATTCGATCATCGACCTGATCCTTATGAAAATAGTAGTATCGTTCTGAAGACAATTTATTCTCTTTTTCCCAGTTACGGAGTAATGTTATATCCATCTCCTCTAATTGTATTTGCGTTATAAAAAAGGTATTTTCCGTTATCTCAACGATATCTTCTTCAGTACCTGTAACATAAACCTTACGCCCGTTCTTAATTATGTAGTCATCAATAGCGATTTTGACTATGTACGGATAGAGAACCTCAACCCCAGCGGCGATGACCAAAAATACTGAAGCAATAATGAGATACTTTAGATACGGTTTCATAATACCAAAAAGCCGCTTTATGATATTGAAATCAAAGACCTTACCGATATCTTGCTCTTCTTGATGGTCGCCGTACATTATGTGCTTTCCAACTTCATCTCAATCTGTTGTATTCTGAAAATATCGCGGTAAATACCTGTCTTCCTAAGTAACTCATTATGGGTTCCTTGTTGAACAACCTTGCCATTATCAAAAACGATGATTCTGGTAGCATCCTTCAGTACAAAGGCGCGGTGGGAAATAACGATAGAGGTTCGATTCTTCAATTCATGTCTAATTGACTCAAGTATTCTCAGTTCGGTCTCGGCATCTACTGATGACACCGCATCATCAAGGATCAGAATTGGACGTTTTAGTAACAAAGCTCGAGCAAGGGCAATTCGTTGCTTTTGACCTCCGCTGAGCGTTACACCACGTTCGCCAATACGCGTATCGAATTTATTGGGCAATTGCATGATTTCGTCGTATATTTGAGCAACGTGTGCAATGTGTTCAATTTCCGCCTGGTTTACATCTTTCATACCAAAGATGATATTATGCTTTATGGTTTCTGAAAAAAGAAATGTGTCCTGGGGCACATAGGCAATATTCTTCCTTAAACTTTCAATCGTTAGATCCTTGATGTCTTGACCGTCAACTAAGATTTTCCCTTTTTGCGGTTCATAAAGACGAAGAATCAGATTGATAAAACAAGTTTTCCCAGAAGCAATCGGACCCGTTACACCGATGAATTCCTTCGGTGAAATTGATAAGTTAATATTTTCCAACGCCGGCATATTCTTACCATAGTAAGTAAAGGCAACATTTTTGAATTCAATAGCACCTTTAAGCCGCTCAACAACTTTATTACCGCTGACAATACTAGAGCGTTTTTCAAAAATCCTATTCAGTCGACCCTGGGAAGCAGCACCGCGTTGGAATAAGTTAATCGCCCAACCAATAGCAATCATAGGCCATACGAGTATTTGCAGATAAGCAATGAAAGCAACAAAAGAACCAATCGATATTTGGCCTAATATGACGTACTTACCACCCAACCAGAGCACAATGACTTGGCCTAGAGATGCCAGTGATATGATGATAGGAAAAAACATACCCCAAGCTCGAACTAAATTGAGGTTTTTCTTTATATATCCCCTGCTTAGCCTCTCAAACTTGTGGATTTCACCCTCTTCCTGAACAAATACTTTAATTACCTTCATCCCAGACAGATTCTCGCGCACGCGCTCAGTTAAAACAGCAAAGGCCTCTTGTACTTTCTCAAAAAGGTGGTGGATCACACGGCCAAACCTGGTTGATACAATTGCGATGACTGGAAAAGGGATGAGCGCATACAGAGTAAGTCTAGGACTAATACTCAGCATCATACACAAAGAAGCAATGCCAAGAATGAAAACGTCTACGAGGATGATAAATCCAAACCCAAGCGCCATCCTTACTGCGTTAATATCGTTGACTGCATGAGCCATGAGATCACCGGTCTTCTGCTGATCATAGTACGCAAAATCAAGCGTGAGCAGGTGTTCATAGAAATCAGTCCTCAGTGAACGTTCAATACGCCGCGACGAACCGATTATGAGGTAGCGCCAAAAGAAACGACCTATGGCAATACCTATGGCGATCAGGACGATGATCAAAAAATAGAATCCGAGGTCTGACAAATCTGCAGTGCCAGTAGCAAGGCCATCGACCGCCCATTTCAAAATGCGCGGGATAACGAGTTGCAGCAAATCAATTGTAACGAGCGCCAGCACGCCGAATAAAAAATGAAATTTGTATCGAATAACGTACTTTCTGAGTTTTAGTAATTCACGCATTCGAGAAGTATATATAAAATGACGGCGTTTTCAATCGTTTTTGACTTCGGTAAAGTGATCAGACGGATAACAGCCAAATTGCAGTGATATACATTATTAGTAATTGAGTCATTGCTCCCTACGCCCTACTCCTTACGCCCTACGGTCATGCCTTGACAATTTCCTGTTTTTGATTATAATTAATAATGAAAATGAAAGTCAAGATCAAGAACAAAAAGGAAGTTTCCCCAGAGAGATTGTCCAAGCGCATAAAGATATCTCCCAAGAACAGGAACGGATTAGAGAGACTTTTAAAGTGCCAGGCAAAGAGAGGATTGAAGTACTCCAAAAAAAGGGCAGCAATAATCGAATATTTTATCAAAGCAGATAGGCATTACACAGTTGAACAACTCTACAACGAAATCAAGGAAATAGTCCCAAATATAGGTTACTCCACAATCTATCGTACGCTTAGATTGCTTGTTGATTGCGGTATGGCTCGCACCCACCACTTCGGCGAAACTGATACAAGATTCGAGTTGGTTCATAAGGAACAGCATCATGATCACCTTGTTTGTGAAAAATGCGGCAGGATAATTGAGTTCACCAATAATGGCATAGAAAAATTCCAGAACGCCGTTGCAAAAGAGCACAACTTTCTGGTAAAAAACCGCGAGCTACAAATCTTTGGTGTTTGTAAACGCTGCCAGCAGAGGAAACGATAGAGGTGTACAATGATAACAATTAACTTATCTCAAATGAGGGCTGGTCAAACTGGCAAGATCATGAGTTTTGATGGAGGTCGAGGCTTGATAAAAAGGCTTGAATCTATGGGTATCAGATGTGGTATTCAGATA
>JAUWGT010000191.1 GCA_030606265.1 Candidatus Stahliibacteriota bacterium
AAGCGGATATGTACAGGAGCTCACGAGCTTTGCTTTTTCTCCCTCACCAATCTCTACGAGACACAAGCGACATCCGCCATATGAAGATAGTCCTTCATTATAACATAATGTTGGAATATCAATGCCGTAAAATTTGCATGCCTCGAGGATCGTGTACCCCTCAGAAATCTGCACCTCGAGACCATTCAAAATAAACGTGATCATTTTTTCTCCTTTTTGTCATCCAGTTCCCTTATTTCTAAATCGCATCTCAGGCATCGTTTGGCTTCCTTTATTGCTGATTTCTTATCTAAACCTAAATTAACTTCTTTGGAATTTTTCCTCCGTTTTTCAAAACTAAGTTTTTTTGTTTCTTGCCTTGAAATTTCTAGCACTTCTTTGACTTTCAGTTTAACAGATTCTACATATATTGATGGTCTAGTTACCTGATGTCTGGTTTCAGATTTGTCAGCCCTAATGTATTTATCAATAGTTTCGGCGACCCTTTTGCCATCAGCCATTGCCTGGATAACCGTATTTGGTCCATGTACTGCGTCTCCACCTGCAAAGACCCCTGGGATATTTGTTGATAAAGTTTCATGGTCAACCACAAATGTATTCCATCCAGAGATATTAAATTCATGCTTTTCCTCTAAACATGAAATATCAGGTTGTTCGCTAATTGCCTGAATTAGTGTGTCGAGTTTTACGATAAACCCTGAACCTTTGATTGGAATTGGTCGCCTGCGTCCACTTTTATCTACATCGCCAAGTTTCATTCTAATGCATTCTATTCCAGCTACTTCATCATTTTTAGTAATAACATTGGTCGGGGTGGTTAAAAATTGAATATCAATACCTTCCTCAATTGCGCTATCAACTTCCTCTTTGTAGGCTGGCATTTCTGTTCGAGTTCTTCGATATATGATTATGACTTTTTCAACACTAGGTAAACGATTTGCAGTTCTTGCGGCATCTACTGCAGAATTCCCACCGCCAATAACACCAACTACTTTTCCAATTTTCACCTTTTTACCAAGATGAAGATTAGAAAGAAATTCCATCGACGGGATAACTCCTTTTGCATCTTCATTTGGTATTGCCAGTTTTATACTCTTATGTGCGCCTATAGCAATATATACGGCTCTGTAATTCTTTTCAAACAGATCTTTTGTAGTAAAATCACGTCCCAATTTTTCATTTGTTTTAATCACTACTCCGGTATTTATAACCCGTGTAATGTCTTCTTCTAAGACTGTTCTTGGTAGACGGTATTCAGGGATACCAAGTCTAAGCATTCCACCTGTCATCGATTTTGCTTCGAAGATTGTAGGGGCGTAGCCCTTCTGCGCCAAGGAATATGCTGCCATTAGACCTGATGGTCCAGAGCCGATAATCGCTACTTTTTTACCGCTCAACTTTTTCTTTATTCGCTTGATCTTTTTACCATTGCCATATTCAACTGCGAATCTCTTCAGGGCACGGATTGAAATAGGATCTCCACCTTGACCGGCACGACACTTTAATTCGCAGGGATGGTGACATACACGAGAACATACACCTAGAAGTGGATTATCTTTAAGAATAATATTATACGCCTTCTTCAATTCACCTCTGGCAATATAGGCAATATATTGAGGAGCTTCAGTGTTAATCGGGCATGTGTGTTGACAAGGAGAAGATATTATTTCTTTACACACCGCTGCTGGGCATCTTTTATATTTAATATGTGCTTCGTACTCATCTCTAAAATACCTGAGTGTGCTGAGAACCGGGTTTGCTGCAGATTGACCTAATCCACACATTGAGGCATCTCTTGTAGCCACTGCAAGTTCTTCAAGCAATTCAAGGTCTTGCATTGTGCCTTGTCCTTTTGTAATTTTGTCAAGAATTTCCCACATACGTTGAGTGCCTTCTCGGCAGGATAGACATTTCCCACACGATTCATCCCGTAGAAAGTTCATGAAGTACTTAGCCAGGTCTACGATACATGTATCCTCATCCATTACAATCATTCCACCGGAACCCATCATTGAACCAACGTCTTTTAAACTTTCATAATCTATTGGTAGATTCAAAAGATTTCGTGGAATACAACCACCAGAAGGACCTCCGGTCTGAACTGCCTTGAATCTTCTGTTTTTAGGTATGCCACCGCCGATATCATAGATTATTTCTTTTAACGTAATCCCCATTGGAACTTCAACAAGACCAGTATTGTTTATTTTGCCGACAAGTGAGAATATCTTTGTTCCTTTACTACCTTTTGTGCCCATCTCTGAAAACCATTTAGCGCCTCTTAGAATGATTTGTGGTACATTTGCCCAGGTTTCAACATTGTTAATATTTGTTGGCTTTTTGAAAAGACCTTTTTGTACAGGATACGGTGGACGTTGTTTTGGAACACCAATTTTGCCTTCTATTGCTGCGAGCAATGATGTTTCTTCTCCGGATACAAATGCACCCGCACCTCTGACGACTTCTATCGTGAAGTCAAATCCTGTTCCCATTATGTTCTTGCCAAGTAGACCATATTCTTCAGCTTGTTTTATTGCTATATTGAGTCGACTAAGTGCTAGGGGATATTCAGTACGGACATATATGTATCCTTTCTGTGCACCTATCGCTTTTGCGCCAATGATCATTCCTTCAAGAACTGCGTGTGGGTCTGCTTCTAATACACTTCGGTCCATGAACGCACCTGGGTCACCTTCATCAGCATTACAAACAACATATTTCACATCGCCTTCTGCATTTCGGCAAATTTCCCATTTTAAACCAGTGGGAAAACCTGCGCCTCCGCGTCCCCTTAGTCCTGATTCTTTTATTTCTTTAACGATCTTTTCCGGTGTTACCTTTGCCAATACTTTTTCAAGTGCCATATATCCATAAAATGCGATATATTCATCGATATTCTCAGGATCTAAACGCCCTCGATTTTTCAGTACAATTAACCGTTGGTGTTTGAAAAAACCAATGTCACTCATTTTGGGGATGGGTTTATCTTCTACAGGTGGAAC
>JAUWGT010000161.1 GCA_030606265.1 Candidatus Stahliibacteriota bacterium
AGTAACCAGCTCCCCAGATACAATAAACATTTTCACCACCAAGTGCGAGCTTAGGATGTATAATTACTGTGGTATCTGTGTGTAATCTAAAGGGCTCAGACCAGGTTGTGCCAGAATCTGTACTCCGCTGATAATACACTCCATTATCAAGTTCTTCCCATACAATGTGCACATAATTGTCTTTACACTCAATCCAGGGAGTTAGATTATACACTGTATCTTGACTCAGATTTACCTCCTCTTCCCAGCGGATTAAGGTATCCTGGGCAAAGGAGAATGAAAATAGAATAAGTAAAAGAATAACAATCATCTTAACCCTCTACCTTTATTATAAACCAAATCAAACTTATGTCAATATTGCGCTTTTAGTTGAACATAATCTACCCAAAATGAGGTTTCTATATTTCTTCATTTTCAATTCAGACATTATACTTTTTTGTGATATGCAACGTTAAGTTTGTGTTATAATCATTGATGCAGATGTTCCTGCAATATCTTCATACCATCGTAGTCCGTGAGGTCTAATTTAAGAGGGGTTATCGATATATAATGCTCTTTTACCGCTTTAAAATCAGTATCTGCGGCAATCTTGCAGGAAAGCGTACCATCTATGACACTGTACATCACGTTCTTTTGCGCACTGTTTTTTATAACTTTGTCATGATAAATGCGCTTCCCCATTTTCGTAATCCTTTCACCTTTGATTACACCATCCGGGATATTAACGTTGAGTATAACACCTTTTGTCTTGGAGGCAATTATGCGTGCAATCAAATCGCGGGAATATGATACAGCACCAGAAAAATCATTATAGTCCCGAGAGGAAAGAGAAACGGCAATAGAATTGATTCCTAAAGTAGCTCCTTGTAAAGCAGCGGCTACAGTTCCCGAATAGAAAACATCACTGCCCATATTCGGACCGTGGTTTATTCCAGCAATAACCACCGCGATATCTTCCTTAATCAGATCATGATAGGCGAGCAGAACGCAGTCAGTTGGAGTTCCATCTATTGTGTAGAACTTGTCGCGGATCTTCTCAACCCTTATCGGTCGTCTCAGTGTTAACGAATGACTTGCGCCGCTCTGTTGAAAACGCGGTGCGACTGCAAAAACGTCAAACTCTTTCTTCAACTCCCGGTGTAAAGCCTGAAAACCAAGAGCATCATAACCATCATCATTTGTCAATAGTATCAACGCCATAAAGACCCCACCGCCATCATCAAAAAACGCAACGTGTCAATAAAAGGCTTGATATAACTCTTTTCCTTATCATAAACCGTTGTTATCGGCATAGAACCTATACGGTACTTGAGCCGTGCCGCCTTGATGACCATTTCTGATTCGGTCTGATAATTATTCGTTCTCAGGATGAGTCTATCGAATATTGCCAAATCAATAAGACGAAAGCCACATTGAACATCTACCAGATGAGAATGAGCAAGCAATGACACAACAAGTGACGTTGTCCGATTGACCAACTGCCTGAGCTTAGGCATGCTTGCCATATTGTAACGGAAACCTATTATCAAATCAAACTTATCCTTATCTTTTAGAAAACCATCCATTTCAGCAACCTTGTGTTGCCCATCAGCATCAAGCGTGAATATCCGGTTGATGTGTTTACTCCGGGCAATTTCAAAACCATGTTTCAAGGCTGCTCCCTTACCTAAATTTTTTTTGTGGCTGACCAACGTCACGTCAAAACCCTCTGCAATCTCACCGGTTTTGTCAAACGAACCGTCATTGACCACAATGATATTTTCTGGTCTGCCACCTTGCGTGATAATATCTTCGATCAAAGAACCTATCGTCTCTTGCACATTAAACGCTGGGATAACAACACCAATATGCTCTAAATCCACATCCAATCTTACCATACTTTCTGGAAATGTCAATAAAAGAAAGCTCGAGCAGACATTAACAGAAAGGACAAATGACAAATATCAATTGAATTCTCAATGTCTAATGCTAAATGTAGAATTTTATCATTTGAACTTAGGCATTGATTTGACATTTGGCTTTTGTGCCGCGAAGCGAGCATCCTCGAAAATGTCTATTCATATTCATATCATTGATTTTCGGGATAATTTGTCATTGAATAAGCAATCTTTATCTTAAAATGTGTTTAACTTTCTTGATGCATTCTGTGATCTTTTTTCTATCTTTCGCCTCGCCAATGATCCGAATAAACGGTTCAGTCTGTGATGGTCTAATGTGTAACCAATAATCCTTTGCCGTTATTCTAATACCATCAATATGGTCAAGCCGACCTTTGAAGGTTTTCGCTAACCGCTCTTTCCTTTTTTCAAACTTCTCTATCGAAATCCTTAACTCTGCTTTTTTCATAAAGTACGTGGGGTACTGAGCGATTATCTGAGACAATCGCTGATTCTGCTTAACCATTAGCTTAATTATAATCGCCGCAGCCACCAACGCATCTCTGGTTCGATTTATACGCGGATAGATGATCCCCCCGTTACCTTCACCGCCTATTACGGCATTCGTTTGCACCATTTTTGACACAACATTAGCTTCACCAACTTTGGTCCGGTAGAGTCTGCACTGATGTTTCTTTGTGATATAATCCATTAAGCTGGTAGTCGAGAGATTAGTTACAACATGCCCTGCCTTGTGTTCCAATATGAAATCAGTAGCCAGCACTAATGTCCTGTCTTCACCTATTGCCTTACCTTTTTCATCAACAATAGATAAACGATCACAATCAGGATCACATGCGATGCCTAAATCCAAGCCTTTTTCTTTCACATAATCACAAAGTCCTCTGATATTTTCTGGTTTTGGTTCAGGTCGCCGCGGGAATTTCGGATTGAATCTGCAGTTCAAACGGTACACCCTGCAACCTATTTTTTCAAGCACCCGCGGCAAAGCAATTGACCCAGCGCCATTCACCGCATCTACACCAACCTTTAATTTCTCACTGGTTGGCTTTAGGATACTGATTATTTTATCAATATGCACATCAATGCTATGTACCAGCGTTTTGTAATGAATCTGTCCGGTTTCGGGTCTAGAAACAAAATCAGCCATCCTCAATTTCTTAGAAAAAGTCTTGAATCCCTGTTGATCAAGAAACTGCCCCTTTGCGCTAATGAACTTCAACGCATTCCATTCAACTGGATTATGACTGGCGGTTATTGCGATACCACCTTTTGCCCTGCAATGTCTAACCATAAAAAGTACAGTTGGTGTCGGCACAATACCCAGATCAATAATATGACAACCTACCGCGCCTAAGCCTTCGCTCACAGCCTGAGTGTATGAGGACCCTGATTTTCGTGTGTCCCGACCAATGATGACTTTTCCTTGACCAAGGTATTTACCAAATACAGCTGCATACTGAAAGACAATATCCGGTGTCAAATCTTTACCCACAAGTCCCCTGAGTCCTGATATGCTGAACATCAACGCCATGGACAATTATACTTTCAATTAACGGGTTGTCAATTGACATCCTGAAAATAGTTATTATAATTTGGCATGGAGTTCAAAGTTGCGAAGTTGGATCGAACCGCTACCATCGTATCGATAGCAACCACGGCTTTTTTGATTGTCCTTTCCATATTTTTTATTGTGAAAGTACCTTTTGGGTGGTTATTCGCTGTACTCATGATGTTCATTCCACTCATCTGTTATTTGTTAAGTCCAAAAAAAATTGTCTTTAAAGATTCCATTTTAATTCTCGAAAAGGTCATCGGTAAACAAATTAGCATATCGATAAACGACATTGAAGCCTACGTTCGCGTACCGGATTTTACCAAATTGAAAGCGGCACGGATCTTTGGTAATGGTGGGTTGTTTGGGTTCTATGGACTATTCTCCACTGCCGAGTATGGAGAAATCAATTGCCAATTAACAAAGCTGAAAGATATTATCATAATCAAAACCAAAAAGATGAATTTCGCTTTGTCACCACAGAACAGTGATGAATTCGAGCAATACCTCAAGACAAGTGTCTCAGGTATAAGCGGAGAAATCAAAGTCCTTGAACCATTCCCAGAAGACAGAAAAAAACGCGCAAACCCTGCAATACTAGTTGTGCCAATTGCCTTGTTTATTTTGGTCGTTATAATGATCCTGCTAAACTATACTCAATTACCAGAACGGATTGCGGTCCATTTTGACATTCACGACACACCTGATCGCTGGGGTCCCAAGAGTTCCTATCTACTATCTGGTTTAATCCCATCAACTATTATGTTCTTGCTGACTATCGGTATTTTCTTCTTTGTAAGAAGAACAACAAACAAACCTGCAATACCTAATTTCTTAGTTCTTATTATGTCGTTCATCCTTCTTTTTATCGCCTACACGTCATTAGCTACCTTTTGGATCAATAAATACAACAAACAGCTCATACCTATGCATTATGGAATTATTATCTTTGCTGTTCTGATGATTGGCTTACTGCTTGTTTACTATCGTAGGATTGTAAAAAGGTAGCCCCCAAAAACACCCCACTTAGGGGATAAGGCATTTTAAGTACCGCAGATCACCTGATGATTACAAGATTTCGTTATTCTTTGGTAATATGTTCCAGTGTTGTTGGTGTTTCTGAATCGATATTTATTTGAAGATTTCTTTGCCTTTACCGACTATTTTGTTCAGTTGATCTTTGAAATAATCAGTGCCTTCGACAATGTGTTTGGGGATTTGCTGACAATAATACTCCCACGACCGTCTGATTTCTGAACCAAGAAGCTGGGCCAGAGTACCTTCACGTAATCCTTCTTCGACCTTACCCTGATTATATAGTACTAAATCTGAAGCAAGGGCTTTGGCAAGTCTTCGTGCTCG
>JAUWGT010000189.1 GCA_030606265.1 Candidatus Stahliibacteriota bacterium
GGCTAAGCTTACCAAATAGGGCCGAAGGAGCGATGCATGTTGCGGGCGGCTGTTGGCGGCGTGGCGCTCGGCCTCATGGTCCTGGCAGTCTCGGCGCAGAGCAACCCCGATTGCGGCGAGGCGTACAAGAGCGCTTTGGAAAAGCATCTGCCCCGTGAATATTTCGATGTCGTTATGACATCGGAACGTGATGATGCCGATATCATTTACGGTTATGTGCGGGAAGCGCGTGAACGGTATGATGGCAAGGATTATAAAAGTACTTTGAAGAAAATCATCGAAAAATTCAAGGAGAATGAACATCCCAAGATTCTGATCGTAACCGATATGCTCCTTACTGGTTTTGATGTACCGCAATTACAGGTAATGTACCTTGATAAGCCGCTCAAAGAGCACCGGCTTTTGCAGGCGATTGCGCGTACCAATCGACCGTATAAAGGTCTGAAACAAGCGGGGATTATCATAGATTATGTCGGCATATTAAAGGAGTTTAAGCGCGCCTTTGAGTTGTACAGCAGAGAAGATTCTATCGATAAAGCACTGGATGATTTCGATAGTATCCATGCGGAGTTTGATATGTTTATTGTCGAAATTACCCAAATGTTCGGCGATCTGGTGCAGAATTACGAACGAGATACCTTGCTTAAGGCAGTTGAAGTACTCACGACCGATGTGTCAAAGGAAGAGGAATTTATCGAAAAGTACCGTCAATTACGCAAGGTGTTTGAACTGCTGGGCTCTGATCCATATAAACTGAAGCACTTCGAACAGTACAAATGGATTTCAGCTATATACACCTATTATATGAAAATGGTGATGCGCGGAACGAGTATTGATGCGTATGTGCATAAATACTACGATAAAACGTTGAAATACGTGTACAAATCAACCGAGATCGACACGCTTGAGCATGATTTGCCCGAGGTTACGTTTGATGCAGATTCTCTTAAGAAATTGGACGATAAAGTGAAGAGCAGGGAAGAAAAAGCTGCAAATATCCTGTTTACTTTGCAGCGGTTCGTGCTTGTTGACAAACAAAAGAATCCTGTTTTTGAATCCCTTGCTGATCGCGTGCAGAGATTGGTCGATCTCTGGCGAGAAAAGACAAAAGACTATGACCGTATTTACAAAGAAGGTGCGATAATATTTGATGATATCCAGATTTTGAAATCGCGCCAGCAAAAAATGGGTTTGTCAGATATGGAATATGCATTGCTTTTAACCATGGAAGAGCAATTGCAGGAAGGCAAGGACTTTGCTGATAAGATACGGGATTTATATACTCGTTTGCAAAAAACAATGTTCCCGGGTTGGACCATGCAGGCAACTGTAAGCAAGGCAGTGGAGCAGGAAGTTCGCAAATTCGTCCGCCAAATGAAATCCGAACATAAACTGAGCATGGATGACATGGATAAGTTATACGACAAGCTAATCAATAAGGTAATAAGTTATGGTGCATAATACAAAAAAACCTCCTCTCCCTCGAAGGGAGAGGAAAAAGGTGAGGGTGGAAAATTCAGGGGTAAATGGTGAAAAATTTATTGAATTTGTCACCAAATACCGCAATATCAAATTTCCCCGTCTTGAATTCAAATCCGGTGAACTGGAAGCGATAATGCCATACTGTAAAGATCCAAACGGGATATTAGAAAAATACATGAATTGGATTCGTAGAAAACAGGAATTTATAATTAGTTGTCTTGAAGCCGCGAAGAAATTAGAAACAGTTAAACGCAAAAAAGAACAGTTGAAATTATTGGTTGATAAGACACTTAAACGCTATTCCATGGATTTCGGACTTCAGGTTAAAAAGGTATTCTATCGGAAAATGAGGACCAAATGGGCGAGCTGCAGCAGCAATCATAATCTGACCATTAATACAATGATGCGACACTTGCCAAAACGCCAGATTGAATATATACTCTACCACGAACTTGTGCATATGATCGAGAAAAAACATAACGACCGCTTCTGGAAATTGATTCGGAAGAAATTCAAGAATCATGAGAAACTCGAAATGTCGTTATTTTCCTATTGGTTTTTATTGAATTCTCCACAGGTGACCGCATGCAATGATGCTTTAATGGAGTAATGTTATATTGAAGATAATGGAAAAATCTTGGAATGATTTCTGGGCTTATTACTGGCGTATAACAGACCGACATAGAATACCCGGAATTTTTGAGTGGGACAAGAAATTGGTCGACTTTATTGAACATGTATGTAAGCTATCACCTGGAAACCGGGTGCTCGATTTAGGGTGTGGCGGCGGTGACCAGGCCAAAATATTTGCGCAGAAAGGTTATGACGTAGTTGGATTTGATATCGCACCATCGTTAATCGAATTCGCAGAAAAGCAATTCAAAGAAAATAAGCTTAGCGGTACTTTTACTGTTGGTGATATGCGCGCTATGAAATACGATTCTGAGTTTGACTTATGTGTGATACTTAGCGGTACGTTTGGTTTTTTTAGTGATGAGGAAAATCAGAAACTACTGAGTTCAATCAGACAGGCGCTTAAATCTGGGGGAAAGATATTCATGATGCTTGTTACCAGAAAACAGGCGGGAAAGCGTACAAAAACCTGGCGAGAAATAGAAGATGGCTGGGAACTGAATGAAACATGGTTTGATCACGAGACTAATACATATCGAGGAACCGCTTTTATTATTCAAAAAGACGGAACAATCTTGAAACCCAAGTCAGAATCAGGTTATCATGCTAATGAGATAATAAGATGTTACACTATCCCGGAGATGAAGGCGATGCTGGAAAATGCCGGGTTGAAGTATATCGCCAGTTATTCATCATCTGACATGTCGATACCTGTAAAATTACCTAAACCAGGTATTGAGCGCAATATCGTAGTCGCCGCACGTCAATAAGGAGTATATGAGATATCAGACGCGCATATTTGGTGCAGTGGGAGTACTTCTGTTTTTGTCTCTCGCGTTCTCAGACGACGCGGGTGATACGCTCACAATTGCTCCTGCTGTTTATATTGACTGTGAGGACTGCGATTTGAAGTTTATAAAAAGTGAGATACCTTTTGTTAATCATGCTATAGATAGAGCAGTCGCTGATGTTCAT
>JAUWGT010000055.1 GCA_030606265.1 Candidatus Stahliibacteriota bacterium
CGTCACTGTCCAGGGTTATATCCCAACCGTTATCCGACGAAGCCCAACCCTGCGGATAGTTCGGAACGTGTCTGACAATCCATTGTTCAGTTCCATCAGTATCATAGCCTATCGTGACTATGTCATCTCCTGACGTAGCGCCCCGCGAGTATCCTGTTACATAAACATTACCTGATTCATCAACCACTATTGCATTTGCCCGATCATCGCTGTTGCCTGTGCCATTATAACGTCTCGCCCACAACTCATTGCCATCGCCATCGTATTTCACTGTTGCGTAGTCAAAGTGGCTGGTGCTGGATACAGTGTCTTCATGATGTCCAGTCACATAAATATTATCTGAGTTGTCTATGTCTATGCCTTGTGCCCATCCTCCACCGAGTTGACCATCATAATACTTTGCCCATACTTCATTGCCGAGGCTGTCATATTTGACTGTACCGTAGCCCGTACCTATTGTCATTCCTTGAAATGTACCTGTTATGTAGACGTTTCCATGATCATCGCACACGATGTCAAAAGCATAGTCATCCATGCCTTCATAATCGTATTGCCGCATCCAGAGTTCAGTACCGCTATTGTCATACTTGATTGTGATCATATCCCAATCAGAGACTGGTGAATAAAAACCTCCAGTTATATAAATGTTTCCGCTACTATCCATTGCAATTGCTCTACCGCCTGGACTACCGCCGTTCGGACCATATTTGACATTCCACAAGCAATTCCCAAGGCTGTCAAATTTCATGGTTAAAAATGAATCACTGGTAATACAGGTACCTATAATATAGACAGTCTCTTCATTGTCCAATAGGATATCAGCGAATTGCGAAGGGATGGAATCATATCTGAAAAACCACTGTTCATTTCCGCTGGAGTCATACTTTATTAATAAGGCTTTGGGAAATTGGGGACCGATATCATAGCTATAGCCTGCCACATAGACATTATCTGTGCTGCTTACAGCAATGGCATAACCGCAGTCTTCTCGGTTCATGGGGCCATTGTAAAAGGCAACCCATTCCTGGGTCACCTGTGCGAAAAGCATAACATGAAAAACTGCAAGTGATACAAAAATGCATTTCTTTGCCAGACTTTCAAGTTCCATTTCAACCTCCTCGTTATAATAATACTCAGAAACATGTAAGGGAGTGAACCAGTTTGTTGCTATAAGTCCTTATTTTTCGGGGAGTTTACAGGTCATCATTGACCATCTTGACAATAACTGATTTTTCAGTACAATTTTTACATGAAATTGCAACAGCGTTCTCACCCCAATTTTCCTGCACGAGTACAAGCAGTAAAACATTATCAAAAATCGGGTTCACTCAATCAGGTTGCTTCCTCATTTAATATTCATCCCATTACATTACGCAGATGGATAAACCGGTACAAAGAGGGAGGTGAAGATAATTTAAGGCGCAAGAGACTCTACAAAAGACACGCACGAAGATTCCATCCTGAAATTGAGAAAGAAATCGTGTTCTTAAAAGAACATAACCCGAACATTACTCTAAAAAACGCACAAAAAGTCCTCTGTAGAAAAAACATCAGTGTTTCTATCGGAGGCATCTGGCGAGTCTGGCGCAGATATCATCTTGCCGGATTGCGTGAGCAGGACAAACCTTACGAATCATTTGAAACGCACGCAGGCGTCATCTATGCCCGCTCATTATTGGCTAAAGGAGATGTCAACGGTGCTGCGAATGTGTTGAATAAACTTCCAGATTGTTCAAATAATGAAATCCTCCAGGAAATTCCTGACCGGCGTCTTTCTTTGCTGCGACAGCTCGACAAATATATAAATTCATTCTGGGATACACCGTTTCCTGAGCTCGTGCGCATAGCAAGAGCGATAAGGGAAAAAGCAGAAAAGCGAGGCCTCTATTATGCTGCGTTGCGGGCAGGTGCCATGGAGGTCATGGCTCTAGACTGGATTGGCCATCACACGGAGCAACTTATTCTCGTACGCAAACTGAGGAAATTCATAGGAAAAATAAAAGGGCGGAACAGTTGTGATCCGCCCCGACGTTTTGAAATTCTCACTTCAGAAGCGCTGGGGCATTCTCGTTTAGGACACATTCAGGAGGCACTCGCCATTATGCGTAAGTGTGAGAATTACTGTAAGCACCCGGTACATTCAAACTTCTTGAGTCTGCTTGCTGCATGTTATTCGGGTATTGGATTTCACAAGCGGGCTCGTGTTTGGTTAGAGAGGAGTCTTGAGTACAGCAGAGACAAAGACTACACATATGAAATGCTCGCTGCCAATATGGCTCTTGCAGGTGAGTATCGTGGTGCAATGAATATACTAAAGAAATTGAAAAAGAAACATTCCCGGACGACCACACTCAGTATAATTGTAAATTCACTCTGTGCCTTAGGCCAGGGAAGAATTCATGAGGCTGCTCGATTTGCCAACCAGTCTTTGAACGATGCTAAAAGAGAAGCAATACCGCAGTATCTTTGGTCATCAACATTGACACTCGCTTCTTGTACAGCTAGTTTGGGTGACGAAAAGGGAGCACGTCAGCTAATAAGAAAAGTTGTTGCTCAGCTTAGAGAATTTAGTATAAGGCGCACCTCTGATTTGGCGCACGTACTTCTCGGCGGTGACAAGGTATCGCGCAATGCGCTACTCATGCCCGATGTTAGACTTGCAATGCTTTTGAACCGGGCTTCGGAGACCCTGAAAGTGACACACTTTCGCAAGGCATTTCAGTATGCATCAACGCAGCGGCTTATGGGTTTGTTCCATCGTTTTATCCCACTTTTCTCCGGTTCTGTAAATAAACTCATAGCAAAGGGTAAATCAACCGGATTACCCAGAACACTGATAGGTCTACCAGTTTTTCAGAAAGATGTCCCTGTCTATCATCTAAGCTTTTTGGGACCAGTGCGTGCGTATCGGAATAATGTTGCACTGTCCAAACCGACACCGCGTTACGCAAGTTTTCTGATTCACTTATGCTTCAAGAAAAAGATTGAGCTTAATGCCCTGTATGATAATTTTTGGCGTAAATCCAGAGATCCCAGGCAATCCCTTACCCGCTTGATGTTTCAACTCAGAAAATATCTCGGTCTGCCGCCGTACACGTTGTTTGTAAAAGGAGGATTTCTTCATTTTAGGGGCTACATAACATCTGACTACCAGATTTTCGAGACGACCATTACACGCGCTAAGGCACTCCAGCGTGCTGGGCAATGGAATTTTGCAAGAAAAGAATATCTCCAGGGTTTCAAGCTGATTAGGGGCGAGCCCTTTAGGAAAATGTATGACAATTGGTCAGAAGAAATGCGCCGGGCTATTTTGAATGAATTAGAAAGTGTAGCAGCAGATTTTGTAAAAACATGTTTAGAGCACGGCAACAGAGAAGATGCTCAAAAAGTATTTGGCAAAATTTCCAAAGTCACACCAGTACCTGTTGAAAAACAACCAACTAAATAAACCAAAGTAACTAAACCCGCACACGGTTTACCCGTCCCAGTCAGTAAAAGGTGGTAAAGATAGGGTAAGGTTTTTGTCTATGTAAATTTTTACCCACTGTGGGGTATTTTTTTCATACTTGCTGCGGATAACCGATTTTAGCTACGAAATTTCGTATGATTCTATTCAGAAATAGGCATGGGAATTGCATAATACATGGTTAAAGGACACTGAATCCCACACCTATATTTAGGTGCGGGTGGGATTAAGGAAGTCCCGTTACATCTTCGAAGTAACGAGGACACTGAACCTATACATAGGTGTTGGTGGAATTGAGGAAGTCCCGTTACATCTTCGAAGTAACGAGGACACTGAAATTTTTAACCAAATCTGAGATTTGGGAAAATTTCGTGGAGGTGACTTATGGTTGCAGTTCGACATAAGGTTGAGCCGGATGTCTGTACCTATATTGATAAGGAGGAGAACAGCTTGACCATTGAAATCTCTCTTCCTGGAGTTAATAAGGAAAGCATCAAATTGAAGGTGAATACGAGGTGTCTGATTCTCTATGCCGAAGCTGACGATGTCAACTATGCAAAATACCTTTCTTTTTATCACCCGGTTGAGGCAGATAAGGCAAAAGCAGTGTACGAACATGGCTTTTTACGCGTTAAAGTCCCGCTCATGGCGTGACAATGTTGTTTATGAACTCCCTCGATAAACTTGGGAAGGATGGTGGTATGAAAAAATAAGAAAGTAATCTGTTTGTTCTCATAGATTAGGGGTGGCGTTGATCGCCGCCCCTTTTTTATTGCACGAATTTCTATTGAATATCTGAATAAGGGTCATTGCAGAATAACCAGAAATACGTCGTGCCGATCTTTATCCTCGACTTAGAAACTCCTTGTCCCAGCGCGCCACCCATATCATCTTTGACGATTTCGCTGATTGGATAAATGCGCGTCTCGCTCGGTGAAACCGTGACGATTTCCGATGTTCCGCCTTCAATGGCAAAATCACTGGCGCATGAAGCATAACCCTCTACTATCTCGCCGCCGGTAAGCACACATTTTTCGGTCACTTCCAGGACGAGCGCATTCACTTCAATCGACCATGTCCCTGATATGTTCGATAGACGGTTCCCCCAATCCATCTGGTTGCCGGTAATTTTGAATGTATGATCAGGGCAAAAATAGATCAACTTGCCATAGCCTGCTGCAACCATTGGGCTTATATGCCAGATACCGATCAATTGGTCATCATCTATATCCACTACCTGTGTTCTCTTGTGCGCTGACTCGAACAGCTTGATTCTTTTAATATTCATTGAATCAATTAATGTTATATAATCGGTAACATCGTTATCAAGCGGTTCATACCATTCGAACTTGCTGAACCATTCTTTCAATTCGATTGATCTAAACACATACATATGCTGGGCATATATCATATTCCTCAATAGCCTGAGTTCATGGGCGTTCAGTATCGCCAGATTATCATCCGGAAATACGAGTTCCAGTTCTTCAAGCGCGCCATTATAAATTGCTTTGATTGCTCTATCATTATTGAGCTGTTCATAGGATTGTTTTTGAAATTCTTCGATCTCCTCCTCGGTGAAAGAAAATAAGAAAAGAGGTAGTAGTAATAGAATAATTCGCATATATTTCTCCTTCATGCACTGACATTGTATCCTTCAGTTGCTGATTGTCAATAACTCCCTGCCTATTGCCCTTTCATGCTTCTTCCTTGACTTCGTTTCCTTTAAGAATATAATCTACTGTGCTAGGCATTCTAGTATCTTAACACTATGCTCTTAGCCCTTAGCTCTCAGCGCAGAAAGGAGTTTGAACAATGGATAGGAAAGATGTTTTGGATATAAAGGAAATTAACAAAGACCTGGTTTTTGCGCAGTTGAGGAATCTTGTTGATCCTTTGTTCTTAAGTAGGGAAACATTACAGCATGTTGAACAGTATTTCCCATTTGTTACAATACAGGAGAAAATAAGCCAGGGTACTATCAGCAGAAACGATATTTCTGATTTTGTGATAGCCTTTGCACGAGCCCTGCGTGAGGACGTAAAAGCAGCAGGCAGGGCAGTTATTGAAACTAACGATATCGATGCTGCGTTTACCAAGGTGAAAGCTCGTTCTCCTTTCTAATACGGGGTAATCATTTGCGAAGCAGTGAAGAAAGGATGTTTTGTGAAATCGGTTAAGATTCGTTCAACTTTTGCCTTTTTGTCCTTTTGTTTTTTTATTATTGGATTAACCTTTCTTTATGCTGACAATCCTTTGACCTATGAAAACAATTGGTTAGTGATTATCGGCAATTATAGAACATACAGTCAGGCAGAAGATGTCAATGTTACTGAAGGGTATAATGCTACGATATTACTCTCCACATATTTTGAAAATCTTAGTCCTGGGTGGTACATGCTGGTAAGAGGGGCGTATGATACGAAGGCAAAGGCGCTGGCAATCTCTCAGGAATTATCAGATACCAAGGGCATTGATAACTATCTTAAATATACCGGCGACTTATTTTATTCCGATGAATCTAAGTACAGAATAGCGGAGTACAGAATAGCGGAACTGGATGATGATGATTATTTTGCTTTGGCAGAAAATGCGTTTCACCATATTGGCGAGAAGTCACCGGATGAAGGCAGGTGGGTGTTCTTTGAAGACCACGAGGAAGACCCGGAAGAGTTTCCAGTTATACGAACGGTACACGATGCAGAGTGCATAGAGAACCTTTTTGTATTTGCTGATGAGAAGGATATTGCGTGGTCACCAAAGTCTGATGAATTCGTCTTTATTGACTATGACGCCTTTTATAATGGTGGTGATCATCAGTTAATCATCGTGGATGTGTTTACGCGTGAATATATTTCATTACTCGTACACGATCTAATTGAAGGCAGAGATTTCGATGGCCGCAGCATGTTAACAGTTTACAACCTGGGATGGTTGGCATCAGGTGATGGTGTTATTTTCAGCATGGATGTTGATTTCCTGGGCACAGCTGGTGATGATATGATTGACAAACACCGCATTGAAGAATTGGGTGAGGATTTCGGTACCAGATCCCCGGTTTTTGCCGGCAACTATATCGTCTATCTGAAACCGTAATACAAAATATGAAATCTCTTTTGCGCATCACGCTCTACGCACTACTTCCTACGTTATTGCTCGCGACAACCTGGGGACGCGTGGAAAAGAAATGCCCTATCTGTGGAACAAAAAGCAGATATTTTGATATCGCGAGCTATGGTTCTTATGTTTTTGATTATCCATCAAAGTATGAATACATTTTTTGGCCATACACTGACGGTAAAGTTGTTTACTCCTGTAGAAAATGCTGGTTTTCCTGTTTTGTGTGGGATTTTAAGGATATTCCTGAAAGCAAACACAATGACATCCGTAAGTTTCTTGATAGTCTTGACCTTCATGAGACGAACGGTGATTATTATGTAATTCCAATGTCTTACAGGCTTCTAATCGCTGAGAACATATATCGATTCCTCGATAAGGACGAGGAATTCTGGTGCCACTTTTACCGGGTCATGGGTCATCACCTGGCATATGAGGGGAAGACTGTTAAAGCCGCACAAGCCCGTACTAAAGCGATCAATATCGCTGAGACAATGCTACAAGCCAAAGAAAATGCCGGTATCAAAAAAGAACTTTACCTGATTACCGGTGCTATGAAATACTTTCTTGGCGACAAGCAGGGTGCCTTGTACGACTTCAAAAAAGCTCAGAAGCTTACTTATGAAAATAAGGATTTAGACAAAAAAAGTTTAGAAAATTCTAATCGCTACTTATCTGATTTACTTGATGATTATTTAGAAAAGCTCAATGAATAAGGGGGTAGGCACAACGGCAGATGTTAGATACTAGATCCAGCCCAGCTTACTGAATTCGGGGAACCCTTTTTGCCAAATCCACCAGATCAAGAAAAGAAGCAGTGCTACTAAATAGGCACATGTGAACAAAAGGAGGACAGGATTTCTAACAATTTTTACTTTCTTCACCTTACCGTATGATAGAATTGCAATCGGGATAATAAAAGCCAAAGGTAAGGTGAACAGAACAGTTTGACCCTCAACACCATTGACAAAGTACGTGAATCCATAGAGCAATGATGCGATCATAACCAGCAGACTTTTTCTACCCAGAGCTTCATCTTCTGAAGAATTAATGCCGGTAAAGATAAGACCAATCGAGATTAGTACCAGGCCACAGTCCCACAGAATATGACCCAGTGTTTCACCAAAAAAATACGTTAATGCAAAAAGTGGTGTATTATACATTGCAAATGTATGGAGGTGTCGTGCGATTGCATTAGCTGCTATGTGCATACCATGACCTTCAACAAAGGTAATGCCGCCGATAAATAAGATCATGATTATGTGAAACGACATGTGTGTATCGTTTCGGGATACGGAAAAGAGGGTATAGAGTTTGTAGATCACTAGAAGTAATACAAATGGTGTAAAAAGATCGAGCGCATCACCAACGACAAATTTGTTTTGTATATTATAACTAAGAAAAGCCGGCAAAATGTGAAAGCCAGCAAAACACAAAGTATATATAAATAACCATACTGTGAGTCTTTTAGTTTGCATGGTAGAATCCCCTGCGGTTTTCATTTTGTAAATTCTTTTCTTTTAGAAGACATGACCGAAATTAAAGAACAAACGCATGCCTTCTTTGCTGAACCCGGTATCAAATCCCACGACAAAATTTGACAGGTAGTATCTAAGACCGCCACCATAACTGATATGCCAGTCTTCCAAACTGATCTCTTCCAGGCTTGGGTATACCCTGCCGGCATCAACGAATAGTACTCCACCGAATCCTTTGTAAACGATGATCCGGTATTCCAGTGAGGCAAGGGTGAATGCCCGGTCGATAAAGCGGTCTGCTTTGAACCCCCGTGCTGTTGAACCACCGCCGATAATACTCTGTTCATAATATGGTGCTGTTCCTTCGATATGCTGAAGCCACAGGCGGGTTGCGAGCACGTGCGATGGCGAGAAGAGCTGCTGATACTTATTTGCTTCCAGGCGGTAACGCTGGAACGTATAGTCGCTGAAAAATGATTCCGAGGCAAGGTCAGCGCTCAAAGAAAGATTCCAACCCCGGTGCGGATGATTTTGGTTGTCGCGTGTGTCCCAGCGGATTCTTCCTGTAAAATACGGTATTGTATGTTCCCCGGTTCCAGGTACATCCGGTGTGAGAACGATATTGCTGTCATAGTCGTACACGCTCGTATTATTATAGACGAAGCGTGCCTCGGTGATGATTGACCTGGTAAGACCGCGTCCGAGGGTCAGTTCGAATTTGACAAAGCGTTTAGGGAACTGCCATTCATTATCATTGCTATTATTGCCAAACCCGAAAAAATTACTCTTCAGAATTTTATCATACTCCAATTTCAAATCCAGTGCCAAGGGAAATGCGGTGCCCTGCCGGATTTCAGAATCAGGGATTGAAAAGGAAAGGATATACCACTGTTCTCCTTTGGTGCTGCCAAAAAGGACGAGGTCAAATGACTCATCGCTTTTCAGTAAGTTTTTGATTATGATTTTACCACCAAACCCAAAGCCGATATCAGAGTCGTACATTAAGAACGGAAAAGCGCTGAATGAGATATTCCTCTCTGGCTCATTGTCTTTTAATAAAACCGGTTCTTGCATTGTCCAGCCCGGTTGCATTGAGCCAAACAAAAGGATTATAAATAGTATCATGAAAAATCTATATGCCATAATGTCTCTTCATTCCATGATTATGCATGAAATATTCAGTTCCCCATTCTATTCTGCTTCTACAATCTACTATTGTAATAAATATAACACCAAATTTTCCAAAGTCAACCTTTTGCTGCCAGGGCAGATGTTCAATAGCGCTTGACTTGGCGCAATATTCAATCATAATAAGTTGTATTTATAAATAAAGGAGGTTGGTGTGAAGATCGAAAATCTCAAGATGCCACCGTTCAATACTTCTTTGATGGGTGTTTTAAAAGGCATATTTGATTACTATGATATCAAAATAAGCAATGGTATGGCTTATGCAGGTTCAGGTCATGCATTTTTGATAAATATTCATGAAGTGGTGTGTCCGAGCGGACCTTACTGTTGGAAATACGACACGTTCTATAAACTTTTGCAGAACCTGGGTCTGGAAACAATTAACCTCGGTTTCTTTCACAATGGTAGCACTGTTGATGAACGGAAAAAAGTCGAACAGGCTTCACGCGAACACCTGGATGCTGGTATACCCGGCTTAGCTCAAAATATGGAGAACCAGACTATAATTGGTTATGATGATAAGGGGTTACTCCTTGTGCGGCCTTGGTGCATCGAGTGCGACGTCACACCGCCCATGCTTACCTTTGAAACCTGGGATGAATTTGGTAAAGAAATCCATGCGACATTTTTAGCATTTAAGAAAGTGCCGAAAAAGGATGATGCTGTTATCATTAAGGAAAGCCTGCATTATGCTGTGGATCTTTTCAAGAATCCGAATCAGTATAGTCTTGAAAAATACCGTATTGGTTCTGGAGCTTATGACAACTGGATTAAGGCATTAGAACAGGGAAAGGCTCATGCCCACGGTAATTGGTGGAATGCCACAGTGTGGTCAGAATGCCGGAAAATGGCCGCTGAATACTTCGCGGAAATAGCTGATAAGTATAAAGACGAGATTTCAAGCTTGACTAAAGAATTGAGTGCGCAGTATATGGACATTGCAGATCTATTCAAGCAGATAAGTGATAAGGAAATGGCTGCTGAGAAAAAAATTCCATTGCTCAAGCAAGCAAAAGCAAAGGATGAGGAAGCAGTCCAAAAAATCGGAGTACTCCTCAAGCTTCTAGATTAAAGACCAGCGTACGGACAAACGGCAGTTTTGTTTTTTTTTGAATAAATTATGGTTTTTTTTACACCCGAATACAAATACCGTGGTTATTAAAAGAGAGAACATAGATGCAATATATAATTTTTTCATGATGCTGTGTTATAACCGACAAGAATTCCATATCAAGAAAAGTCCTACCGTTTGTAATTTCACAAAATTTTCACATATCTTATTATGATTAAGCGGAGGAAAGAATGAAGACAATAATGATTTGCACTACTATTGCACTGGTATTGGTTTCCTGTACAGATTATGGTATCGATGAGCTCCTTGCAGCACCAGAACAGGTCGATATCGACGGTTATAGTTTTGTACTCGAGTCTTTTTTATCGCGTGATGTCATGCCTAATCCTCAACAGCCTGAAGGTGGTGATCTTAACGCCGGAGTTTATGTCTGGTCATTATATGATAATTGGCCAGCCTGGCTTGATGCCAACCGCATCTGGGTCATTAATAAAGATGATATCTGGGATGAGAAATTAGTTGATGCTGCTGGGCCAATGTTACCAGACTTACTGACTAAAGCTGCTAAGTCGAACGGTCCAAAATGGGGTCCAGACATTTATGTCGAGGTCGTCGTTCGGCTCATCAATGACTCTGGCAATACCTATCTTTTAAGAGAATCCGACGTTCTCATAGAGGCACTACATTAAGACCATTTCGCTATTATAGCATAGTGCTAAGGGCAAAGAGCTAAGGGCAGCACTCCGCTGTTCCGTTTCATCGTTTCTCCTGCTCTGCCGTTCTCTATTTCATATTTTGCTGCTTAGTGCTTAGTCCATAGTGCTTACTGTCCTTGGTTGACATCTTCTATTCTGCTATTATAATAGCACATGGAGGAAACATGCGATATATAAAGTTTTATATGATTGTAATATTCTTACCAGCCATATTAATTGCTCAGGTTAATTTTGCACGACATGTGATCGATAGTACAACCATAGTCTGGCCATATAATGTATTTGCAATCGATCTTGATCAGGATAATGATATCGATGTGCTCGCAGCTTGTGCGAATTCAGATGAAATCTCGTGGTGGGAAAACGACGGCAGCCAGAATTTTGCAAAACACACGATATCAGATAGTTTTGATTTTGCCAATTCAGTATACGCTGCTGACATTGAGCCGGATGGAGATATCGATGTATTTTGTACAGCTCAAACTGCGGATGATGTTGCTTGGTTTGAGAACGACGGTAATGAGAATTTCACAACACATATCATCGCGGACAATTTTAATAATGCTCAATCGGTCTTTGCTATTGATATCAATGGAGATAATGATGTGGATGTAATGGCTGCTTCATTTGAAGACGATAATATCACCTGGTGGGAGAACGACGGTAATGAGAATTTTACCCCGCATATACTTGAAACTGGCTATGATGGCGCTGCTTCCGTATATGCCCTTGATCTGGATGATGACACTGACATCGATATTCTCGGTTCGGCATATAATGCAAATGATCTATCCTGGTGGGAGAATGACGGGAGTGAAAACTTTATCAAACACACGATCGCTGGTGTTATCAGTCCGCTCTCTGCTTATGCAGTTGATATGGAACCAGATGGCGATAATGATGTTCTTATCGCTGCGTATCTTTTTGGAGATATTCGCTGGTATGAAAATGACGGTAGTGAGAATTTCACACCTCACACTATCGACAGCACATTCGGTGGTGTTTGGGGTATCTATGCCGCAGATCTTGATAATGACAATGATGTTGACGTGATCGGTGGGGCCGCTATTGATGATGACCTGTCATGGTGGGAGAACGATGGTACCGAAAATTTCACCGAACATATCCTCGATGATAATTTGGACGGTGCGATCACGGTTTTTGCATGTGATATTGATGATGATACAGATATCGATATCCTGTCCGGTGCGCGTGAAGCCAATGATATATCCTGGTGGGAAAACGATCTGGTGGGCATTGAAGAACACAATTATGAACCCTCGAACATATCAGGTGCAACGATCATTCAGGGTGCTCTGCTTTTGCCCAAAGATAAAGTATGCAAAGTCTTCGACATTACCGGTCGCGAAGTCGATGCGAATCATATGAGCCCGGGTGTGTTCTTCATAGAGATTGACGGTACAATTACAAATAAAATTATTAAGGTAAGGTAATATATCTATGCCTGCCCCGTAGGATGTTAATCGTATGGGGTAATCTCTCCGTTTCCCCGGGATTCTGTTATGCTGTTACTCCGATACTTTCTGTAATCCCTTCTTACTCTGCTTATGCCGGTACATTGACCGGTCAGCCATCGACAGTAATCTATTTACAGTCTGTGGTTTTTCCGGGTTGTGGTGAGCCCAGCCAATGCTCAGTTTCAGGACAAACGGCAGTTTTGTTTTTTTATTGAATGACTCAAGACTTGTCTGCAACCGGATATAAAGGTCTTTGGCGCGGGTTGCGCCGGTTTCTGATGTCAATACAACGAATTCATCACCGCCGATCCGGGCGATTATATCGTATTTTCGAAACGTTGCCTTAAGTATGTTCGTCATTTCGATCAAAGCCCGGTCACCGATCGAATGACCGAATTCATCGTTGATCGCTTTTAAATTATCGAGATCGATAAAAAGCAGGATCACCGCTTTTTTCTTACGACTGGCGATTTTTAGTTGATGCTCGGCCAGGGTCATGAAACCACGCCGGTTGTATAATTCGGTGAGGTCATCAATAAGAGAAAGGGCACGCAGCTGGTCTTCTTTTTGCTTTCGCTTGGTGATATCTTCAAGCACACCATCTATCCATTTCACCTGACCTTTATCATTGAACTGAGCTCGAGCATAGACTGATACCCATATCGATTTTCCGTCTTTTTTCTGCAGCAGAATTTCACGGTTCCTGACGAATTTTTTCCGCTTTAATTCTTTTATGAACTTTTTTCGTTCTTTACGATCATAATACAGGTCCAGGACTTTGGTTTCCAGTAATTCCTTCAAAGACTTACAGCCGAACATCTTGACCATAGCGGGATTTACCTGGACAAAATGACCTTCTGGATCCCCGGTCGTGCGATAGACACCTACATTTACATTCTCAACGATCGTCCTGAATCTTGTATCAATTTCACGCAATGCCATTTCTGCGGTCTTAGGCTCGGTTATATCCTGGGTAAGGATGACGATTTGCTCAACTTTTTTATGTCTATCCTGGATCGCATAATAATACTGGGATATCCACATCGTTGCCCCGGTTTTCTGATGTTCCACCTTGAGTTCAGGCAGGAATAATTCACCACCGTGTTGAAAGACACGTTTGAATTTTGATATTTTGCCTTTGAGGTATGGATATCTTTTGCTCAATGGCAGATGCCTTGTTTTTCTATCGTTTATCTTGACCTGCCGGGTTGTAAGACCCCATATTTTCTTCCATGCTTTATTGACAAAGAGCAGATCTCCTGAATGGGTACGTATCGAGATGCCGACCGGTGAATGTTCGAACAGGGCGCGGTTAAGCACTTTACTGCGCCGCAGCGCTTCTTTTAGTTTTTCATTCGCGGTTTTGATCTTGCCGATGCGGTGGTTCAGATTATTCTGTGTTTTCTTTTGTCGCGATTTTTTATGGATCGATCGTTTATTGTTTTTACTTTTCATTGTTCACCCAAGCTTTTAAATAATACACACATAGTAAAAGAAAGTCAAGACTTGAGTTTCTCTAGTTTTTTTATTTGATTTCTTTGGTCCCGATGAATTTCATTCTATTCTGTTACCTACGTAACGAGGATCTCTCACCGCTTTTTCGTACTACGACCTACTTACTTCGCCATACGTATTTCCCGTACTCCGTTACACCGACACTGTCCATTCAAAGTGACTCGATGATTTATCGAAGATCTCGTCGAAGATATCTCGTGTTATCTTGACATTATATCACTGCGGCTTATAATGTCGCATTAGTATGATACTGATGCGACATTTCTATGGATTTGAAATAGAAGATGAGGTGGAAAAGGACTGTTAGTATGA
>JAUWGT010000069.1 GCA_030606265.1 Candidatus Stahliibacteriota bacterium
AGTAGAGGGAAATGGCACTACGTGCGGGAAGACACACTTCGTTGGAGACATCTCACATTTGTTCGATACACTGAAATCTGCAGCTCAATCGGAGATTAAGGCATATTTCGTGCACGCTACGCTGGAGACACACTTCGTTGAAAACATGTCGCTTTGCTCCTGAATCAGCCTGATAAATCACCTGTCTGCCTCAGGCAGAGGCGACTACAATTCCTTCAATTACCTAATAACCTGATTACTTAGTAACTGTTTTTCTCAATCACTTAATTACTTAGTTACCTAATAAATGATGCTGCGCATGGAAGAGATACTTCGTATGGAAATGAGTGTTTCACACTGGAATGGATTCTTCGAATGGAATAATTTAAAATTAAGGGAATTAAAACTGCTCCAGCACGCAGTGCTAACTTCCAGCGTCAGCTCCTTTCCAGCACGTAGTGCTAGCTTCCAATCCCATTGGGATTCAAAAAGGAGTAGGGCGTAATGCGAAAGACTGTAAATAACGACATACCATCTTCTATATTCTTTTAAATTCTAAATCTGAAATCTGAAATCTAAAATTCTAGATCCCTTGGATCTATACATATTCGATAGTACTCGGCGGTTTCGGCGAAATATCGTACAAGACCTTAGTGATTTGAGGTATCTCATGCACTATTCGTTTCTGGATTTTCTCAAGGACGGTATAGGGTATTTTTGTCGGTATTGCGGTCAATGCATCTTTTGACTCCACGCTTCTGATTACAACGATATTACCAAATGCTCGTTTGCCTTTTTTTATTCCGGTGGCACGATCATTGAGAAGCACGGCAAATGCCTGGAATGGTTTGAATTTCTTCAATTCTTGTTCGACTATACTTGTTGCCTTACGCACAATCTTGACACGTAGAGGTGTTACTTCACCGACAACTCGGGTTGCCAGACCAGGTCCTGGGAAAGGCATTCTTTGATATAGCACTTTAGGTAAACCAAGTTCTTTTCCGACCTTGCGGACGCCTGGTTTATAGAGCTTCACAAGAGGCTCAATTATGGAGAGACCATATTTCTTGGGGTTTATGCCGATCTGTGATAGGACATTGTGCTGTGATTTAATCTTTCCCTTGGTTTCTTTGATATCAGCGGCAATCGTACCCTGAATCAGATAATCAGCCTTGTATTTTTTTGCAGCTTTGCCAAGGGTTTTGTAAAACGTGTCTCGAAATGCTTTGCGCATTTCTTCAGGGTCTTCTTTGCCTTTGAGCGCTCTAAAGAAATCCTTTGCCGTGTATACAACTACTGTTCTGATGCCGTTTTTTCTCAGGATCTTTGATACTGTTTGCGCTTCTTTTTCTCTCATTAAGCCGTCGTCAATGAATAGCGCGATCATTTTCTTGCCCAACGCTTTGTGGCCGAGGAAGGCACAAACCATGGAATCAACTCCGCCGCTCGTCGCACATATAGCTATACTTGGACCTATTTCTTTCTTGATTTGGGTGATTCTTTCGTTGATGAATTTCTTGGTGTTCATATTATCCAGTTCTCCTTACGAGAGCTCTGAAAAAATATTTGGCGCTCTCTTTCTTACAATAATTAAAGAATGATACCAGTGACTTTCCGGCACTTATCATCGCGGCAATATTCACGATATCACTGGAATTGTAGATTTCCGGTCTTTTTCAGAAATCTCCTTACTAATGATTCTATTCTGTTTGCTACTAATGTCAACGGTTCAAGCAGGGGAAAACAGGTGAAAAACGTACATTGTCATTGACTTTTGGGCATTTTCAAATAAAATAACTGATGAGAAGGATTGCCATCTGCAACCAGAAAGGCGGTGTCGGCAAGACCGCTACTGCAGTCAATCTGTCCGTTGGTTTGTCCCTTGCAGAAAAACAAGTATTGCTTGTTGATATTGATCCCCAGTCAAATGCAACAAGTGGTTTGGGTATTGATTATAGATCTCTGGAAATATCAGTTTACGACTGCCTTTTTGAACCAGCCCTACTTGAACAAGCAATAATCAAGACAAAATGGCCATGTCTTTCATTATTACCTTCAACCCCTGATTTGGCCGGAGCAGAGATCGAACTTGTTGAAAAAGAGAACCGTGAAGCACGTTTGAGAGAACTGCTAACCGTTCTATCTGATAAGTATGAATTTATAATCATCGACTGCCCGCCATCTTTAGGGCTTCTGACAATAAATGGTCTGGTTGCCAGTAATAGCGTTATCATTCCAATCCAGTGCGAATATTATGCTTTGGAGGGGTTGGAAAAATTACTGAAAACACTGAAAGCGATTAAGAACGGATTGAATGATAATCTTGTCATTGAAGGTATTCTGCTGACGATGTTTGATGCACGGTTGAACCTTGCCAAGGATGTTGTCGATGATATCCAGAAGCGTTTTCCAAAGGCTGTATTTAGAACTGTCATACCGCGGTCAGTGCGTGTTGCTGAAGCACCATCCTATGGTAAATCAGTTATCCATTACGAGATTTCTTCAACCGGGGCTCAGGCGTACTTAAATCTTACTAGAGAGTTACTGAATCATGCGTAAACATCAATTCGATACTTATGTAGTTACCCGATTTATCGGGGGAATGCTCAATGAACCTGTCCCTGCCTGTCCCGAGTATATCGAGGGGAATGTAATTGAAGGATTGAGCGACTACAGTGTTAGATTTCATAAACAGGGTTTGAATCATGCGTAAAAGAGCATTGGGTAAAGGACTTGAGGCATTGATCCCGACAGAAGCTGACCGGGTACTTCAAGAGGGGTATCGCATGATACCGGTAGAGGCTGTAAAACCAAATCCTCATCAACCGCGTGCCAAAATAGAAGAGTCAGACATCAAGGATTTAATCGCCTCAATTAAGGAAAAGGGTATTATTGAACCACTGATTGTTAAGCGAGCCGGCAAGAACTTCATACTTGCAGCTGGTGAGAGAAGGCTCCGAGCTGCTCAATTTGCCGGTTTAAAAGAGGTGCCAGTTGTTATAAGAGATCTGACTGATCAGGAACTGCTAGAAATAGGGCTTATTGAAAATCTCCATCGTAAGGATTTGAATCCTATTGAAGAAGCATTAGCTTATGAGGAGTTACACACCAAATTTGATTTGACACATGAACGGATCGCTCAGTTAGTTGGTAAGGATCGTTCAACGATAACCAATGCACTGAGATTATTGAACTTGCCAGATAAGGTTAAGCGTTTTTTAAGAAATGGTAGGCTTAATCAAGGACACGCCCGGGCATTACTCGTTCTTGAAGACGAATTGAAGATGATGCAGATTGCCGAGCGTATCGTTGAAGAGCAGCTTTCAGTCCGTGCTGCTGAGGTTTTGATCAAACGTTTGCAGCGAAGACCAAGGATTGTACCTGGTTCTGAAAAAGAACCTAATTTGCTGATCCTTGAAGATGAATTGTCAAGACTACTCCAAACCAAGGTGACCATAGAATGGAAAAGGAATAGAGGGACGATTACTATTCACTATTACAGTCTCGAAGATTTTACACGGATCCATGATATTTTGAAAAAGGGTAAGAAGGCATGAAATGGCAGGAAATGATAATGACGGAGAAGTTCAAATGTCAAATATATATGAAATATGGTATAGTTGTTTGTTATTTGGCGTAGCGGCCAGTATGGTTATATGGCATCGTCTTAGGACTAAAAACATAAGAATCATAAACCTAAAACGATCAACGATACGGGCGGCGATGCCAAACAACGATAACCGTGTAATTTTTTGGTATTTGTCATTAAATCCGCAATGTTTGAGCCCTATTAAGCCATTTGATTGAAGGAGGTAGGTATGTATAGAGGTTCTTATGTGGCTATTATTACGCCCTTTAAAGACAATAATTTGGATGAGAAAGGGCTGGTTCGAAATATTAAGTTCTTGATAGAAAATGGTTCGAGCGGTATTGTTGCATGTGCGACCACTGGAGAATGCCCGAGTCTAACTGATGAGGAATATGAGCGCGTTGTCAGAATATCGGTTGAAGAAACAAAAGGCAAAGTACCAGTTATTGCTGGTGCTGGGACAAACTCTACGACAAAAACAATAAAATTGATCCAACGGGTTGAGCAATTTGGTGTTCAAGGAGCTCTGGTCGTTACGCCTTATTATAATAAACCTACGCAAGAAGGTTTGTACAGACATTACCGTGAAGTCATTGAGGCGACCAGCGTCCCAATAATTGTCTACAATGTACCGAGCAGGACTGGGTGTAATATTCTGCCCAAGACCGTTGCCAGGTTGTATCACGATTGCGAGAATATCGTTGGTTTGAAAGCAGCCAGTGGTAACTTGGATCAGGTTTCTGAGGTCCAGCGATTATGTGGTGATGAATTTGACATATTGTCAGGTGATGATTCCCTGACTTTCCCCATGTTGGCAATTGGCGCCAAGGGCGCAATATCGGTAGTTGCCAATATTCTACCTGATAAGGTTGCTATGTTGTGTAAATCATTTTCTGAAGGTGATTTATTAAAGGCAAGAAAGATGCATCTGGAACTTCTCCCGGTCGTTAGGGCTATGTTTATTGAAACTAACCCTGTTCCGCTCAAGAAGGCAATGAATTTATTGGGTATGCCGAGTGGGAAACCGCGTCTACCATTAGTTGAAATGGCTGAAGAAAACGTCCCCATTCTGAAGAAGGTTTTGATGGATTACGGAATGGAATTATGATAAGGTTAGTTGTTTGTGGCGCGGCCGGTCGGATGGGACAGGAAATACTGAGTGCTGCTGATGGTTCAGACGACATTCGAGTGATCGCTGGTATCGAGGTAAGTGACCATGAGTCAGTCGGCAAGGTGTTTAAAGATACCAAGATTGTGGATAACCTAAAGTCAGTAATCGAGGACGCCGATTGTGTTGTTGATTTCACAGACCACGAAGCAGCAATGCTGAATTTGAAAAAGGCCGAGGCTTACAAGAAACCTTTTGTAACCGGCACAACCGGTTTTTATGAAAAAGAATTAGCCGATATTAAAATATTGACCAAGAATCTTCCAGTTTTTCTCGCTCCCAATATGTCAGTTGGAGTTAATTGTCTGTACCACTTGATCAAGTCTTCAGCTAATGTGTTACGAAACTACGATATAGAGATTATTGAAACACATCACCGATTCAAGAAAGATGCACCCTCAGGTACTGCAAAGGCTATAGCAGAGATCATCAAAGATGCCAGGCCAGATACTACCTTTATCTATGGTCGTCAAGGATTGGTCAAGGGGAAGGATAAGAACGAGGTTTGTATAAATTCAATACGCGGTGGTGATATTGTCGGTGAACACAGAGTCTTATTCCTTGGTCAGGGAGAATTCATCGAACTGCGCCACTATGCAACATCCAGGCGCTGTTTTGCTGCTGGCACGCTTGAAGCAGTAAGATTCATAGTAGATAAAGCCCGAGGTTTGTATACTATGAAAGATCTATTAACTCAGTACTTTGATTGACAAAATCTTTGATTTTTCACCAAGTTTTGGATAATTGCAACAAAATTCTGGGTTGACTCTGATAGAAGAATCTGTATAATATGCGTCTATGAAGATCTCAGTTATCGTGCCAGCCTATAATGAAGCGGTGAACATACCCTTTTTAGTCGAAGAATTCGATAAATTTATCAAAAAACAGAAGAATTATGAGGTTATACTCGTTGACGACGGTTCTGAGGATGGCACATCTGAAATAGCGAAAGAACATAAGAGGTCCTATCTCAAGGTAATCAGACACCAAAGAAATTTAGGGAAAACAGAGGCGATTATTTCTGGAGCAAAGGCAGCGAAAGGTGACATCCTTGTGATTTTCGATGCCGATTTGCAATTCGATCCTCATGATATCCCTAAGTTGGTTAACCTTATTAAAAACGGCGCAGATGTGGCAACCGGCTGGAAGCAAGGTTATTATGAAAAGAAATTTGTATCCAGTGTTTACAATTTCTGGGCGCGCCGTCTTTTTCACCTCAGGATTCATGATATGAATTCAATAAAAGCAATCAGAAAAGGGATACTCGATTTGATCCCGCTGCGCAAAGACTGGCATCGGTACATTGTTCCTTTGGCAAAAGAGGAGGGTTTCAAGATTGCCGAAGTTCGAGTTACGCTCAGGCCCAGAAAATATGGAACTCCCAAATACCAACACAAATCACGAATATTGATAGGTTTCTTTGATCTATTGGCAGTTAAGTTCCAGCTGACATTTACGAAGAAACCACTGCTTTATTTTGGCTCGATCGGTTTATTTTCAATAGCACTCGGGGTTCTGGTTGGTATCATCACCATCATTCTTAGGCTTTTCAGCCACGGGTATCGACCTTTACTGTATCTGGTCATTCTACTTGTTGTTTCAGGTATTTTGTTCTTTTCCCTCGCCCTTATTGGTGAATCCATTAGGGCGATTCTTGACCGACTTGAAAAAAGAGAACCGTAAGAGAATTTGGACAATACTGAGAATTGCCATCGGTATTGGTCTTATGACTCTTCTCATCTGGCGTCTGGATTTAGGCAAAATACTGGCTAATATCCGATCCATAGAGTTCCACTACCTTATATATGCACTTATCCCTTATTTTTTTTTCATCATCGTTTCTGCGTGGCGATGGCAGGTGCTTCTTAACTATAAGAGATTTAATATCCCATTTGGTCGAACTCTTGGGATATATTTCATTGCGACATTTTTCAACAATTTTCTTCCAACTACGATAGGCGGTGACGTCATGAGAGTTTTGTATTCAATGAAGCAGCGACGCGCCGACGCCTTGGCTACGGTTCTGGTCGATAGAATTCTTGGGTTTGTGGGATTATTCGTATTTGCTTTTTTTGCTGTCTTATATCTCTTTATCATTAAACATCAGACCGAATTCCTTCCGTTTATTGTCATCGGCCTGGTCATTATTGTCATGATCACATATTTATTTTTTTCCGAACGTGCGTACAACAGGTTTTCTCCAATAGTCCAGAAGATCAAAATTCTAAAGCTTGGCGAGCGATTGAATCGTTTGCACGAAGCCGCTACGGATTTCAGCGGTGCCTGGACAACGATTATTGTGTGCATAGTGTATTCCGTAGTAATCCAGGCGTTGCTGGCAATCGGTCCGTTTCTTGTTATGCTTGGTATGCCTACGAGTAAAGTAACTGTGTTGCCGTTTTTTATTTATGTACCGATCATCAATGTTGTATCGATGATCCCGATTTCTTTCAATGCGTTTGGAGTTAGGGAATATTTCTACGTGCTGCTTTTCGCACGGGTTGGTTTTGCAGCCGAAACAGCGGTGGCTATTTCTTTGGTTTCATTTTTCCTGTACTTTGTGCTTTCGCTTGCGGGCGGAGTGTTTTTCATATTTTTCAAAAAGCAATAGTTATGAATTTACCCCGTTTAGATAGTAAACATCTAACGGGGTTGAGGCATTTATCTTGTAAGGAGGTTAAGAAATGAAAGTTTGCATGATTGGAACGGGGTATGTTGGTCTTGTATCCGGTACCTGTTTTGCTGAGATAGGACATGATGTTATTTGTGTTGATAATGACGAGAAAAAGATTGAGATTCTAAATAAGGGCGGTTTGCCGATATATGAACCTGGCTTAGAGGAATTGATCGCGAAGAACGTTAAGGCAGGAAGGTTGCGCTTTACAACATCGATAAGAGAAGGTGTTGAGAATTCACTTTTTCTATTTATCGCGGTTGGTACGCCACCCAAAGAGGATGGTGAGCCAGATCTTTCTCAAATTGAACAAGTGGCTGAGGAAATCGGCGATGCCATGAATGAATACAAGATAATAATTGAGAAAAGCACAGTCCCTGTGCAGACCGGTAAATGGGTAAGAACTGTGATTGAGAGGTTTAGCAGGAAGATCAAAGATTTTGACGTGGCCTCTAACCCTGAATTCTTAAGAGAGGGATCAGCCATCAGTGATTTCTTGAACCCTGATAGAGTTGTGCTCGGGGTTGAGAGTGAGCGGGCCAAAGATAAGCTTTTAGAATTATACAAACCAATGGATGCGCCAAAGATCGTGACTGATATTTCTAGCGCAGAACTGATCAAACACGCGTCAAATGCGCTGCTTTCCACCAAGATATCTTTCATCAACGCAATCTCTGTAATATGTGAGAAATCAGGTGCTGATGTTTTGCAGGTTGCTGAAGGAGTCGGTTTGGATAAAAGAATTGGTCGTGAATTTCTCAATGCGGGTGTTGGTTTTGGTGGATTCTGTTTTCCCAAGGACCTTAGTGCATTTATTAGTATTGCTGCTAAATTAGGCTATGATTTCCGTCTCTTGCGTGAAGTGGAGAATATCAATAATGAACAAATGCTGTATGCAGTTAAGAAACTTGAAGGGATGCTGTGGAACCTCAGAGATAAGAAAATTGGTGTGCTCGGTTTGGCATTCAAACCGAATACCGATGATATGCGGTTTGCTCCGTCGATAACGATTATTCGAGAATTGCAACGACAGGGCGCAAGGATCAAGGCTTTTGATCCAGTTTCTATGGATCGTGCAAAGCAGATCATGCCTGATATTGAGTATTGCGAGGATGCTTATGCTACAGCCAAGGGTGTTGATGCGATCGCCCTGCTTACAGAATGGGATGTTTTTAAAGAACTTGACTTGGAGAAAATCAAAGGGCTCATGCGTCAGCCTGTATTTTTTGACGGTCGCAATGTCTTTGAGCCGGGAAAAATGGCGGCGATGGGATTCATCTACAAAGGGATTGGCAGATGAGGGTTGTGATAACGGGCGGTGCTGGTTTCATCGGTTCGCACCTGGTCGATCACTATTTAAAAGCCGGAAATAAGGTGGTGGTAATCGATAATTTGATTACTGGCAAAGAAGAAAATATCGCGCAGCACTGTGGGAATGAGGCGCTCGAATTGGTAAAACAGGATGTTTGTATAACTTATGATATTCTTGGCGATGTCGATTTCGTATTACATTTCGCGTGTCCGGCTAGCCCTTTTGATTACTTGAAATATCCGGTTGAAACGCTGCGTGTGATGTCAGTTGGTACATATAACATGCTTGAATTGGCGAAACAGAAGGGCGCAAAATTCTTTCTTGCTTCAACGAGTGAAGTATATGGTGACCCAAAGATCCATCCCCAGCACGAGGAATATTTTGGGAATGTCAATGTTGTCAGTCCGCGTGCAGTGTATGATGAGGGTAAGCGATTTGCTGAGGCACTTACTCTAACATACCATAGAGAATTCCACAGTGAAATCGGTATTGTACGTATATTCAATACCTATGGCGAAAGAATGCGTGTGGGTGATGGGCGCGTCGTTCCCGCTTTCATATCAGAAGCTTTGAAAAATCATCCATTGCCGATTTTCGGCGATGGCAAGCAGACCAGGAGCTTTTGCTATATTAGCGATATGGTTGATGCCATTACTAAGGCAGTGGACGTTGATTATCCACGTCCCATTAATCTGGGAAACCCTGTTGAATACACTGTACTCGAGCTTGCTGACATTGTGAAGAAATTATGCGGGAGTAAGAGCACGTATCAATTTCATCCTTTACCAGACAGCGATCCTAAGAGGCGCCGACCAGATATCTCCAAAGCAAAGGAGTTATTAGCTTGGGAACCGAAAATTGATCTTGAACATGGTTTAGAAAAAGTTATTGAATGGTTTAGGAGGCAGAATGATTGATTGGTTCGAACTTCACGGGATTAGAATCATTGTTATTGTTGCGATTGGTATGGCTGGCTATTTGATGTTCCAGTATTTCATACCCCGTTTTGTCAGGCGTACTGTATCAACAAGGATGAAGGATAAGCCCGGGGCTGAGATCCAGAAGAGGACTCATACGCTATCTGCGGTGTTAAGAAAGACGGCCGGTATTCTGATTGGGATTATCATCGTATTTACAATTCTGGCTGAAATAGGAATCAATATCGGTCCAGCTTTGGCTGGTCTTGGAGTTGTTGGGATTGCGGTTGGTTTTGGTGCACAGAGCTTAGTTAAAGATGTTATAAACGGGCTTTTTATCCTGATGGATAATCAGTTCGGTATAGGTGATGTTGTAAAGGTTGGTGACATAAAAGGTCTTGTTGAAGAGGTTAACCTGCGCAGGACAATATTGCGGGATATCGATGGTGCGGTGCACTATATACCGAATGGTGAGATAATTATCGCGAGCAATTATACGAAAGAATACTCGCGGGTCAATCTGAACATCACAGTTAGCTATGAGAGTGATTTAGATCGAGTGATCACAGTTATCAATAGAGTTTGCAGCACGTTGTCCGATGAAAAGGCGTGGCAAGATAAAATCATCAAGACCCCACAGGTGCTCAGGGTTGATAATTTCGGTGATTCTGGTATTGAAATAAAAATTCTGGGTGATACGGCTCCGCTCGCGCAATGGGAAATTATGGGCGAATTACGGAAGCGGCTCAAGAAGGAATTTGATAAACAGTCCATAGAAATCCCGTATCCCCATATGAAGGTCTATATTGCCGGTGATTTACCCGGAAAATAGCCTTGACAAGGAATAAAATCGCAGTTATAATGTATATACGTATTAGGAGGCAAATATGAAGAAATTTGCGTGTTTATTTATTGCTGTCTTGTTGATAGTTTCTGCGTGTACGAAAAAAGAAGAAATGCTGACTGGCGAACAAGGTGGTAAACTCATCATTGGAACCACTGACCTGCCAGCAGTCATTTCACCGCTTGCGCCATCTATATTCGGTTCAAATGATATCCTCGATCTTCTCTTCATGCATCTTCATCGTATCGACCCTGAAACAGGTAAGATGAAACCCGAATTGGCAGTTTCTTGGGAGTTCTCTGAAGATCTGACGTCAATCACTTACTATCTGCGGACTGATGTGACATGGTGGGATGGTGAACCAGTGACTGCCGCCGATGTATATTTCACTTATGAGAAGATGTTGGATCCAAAGACGAACTATCCCAACATCGCCAGCCTGAGATTTATCGAGGATGTTGAGGTAATTGGCCCTTATGCGATTAAATTCAAGTTCAATAAGATATACGCTGATTTGCTAACTGATTCTGATATAATCGCGGTGCCAAAACATGTTTTTGAAAAAGCCGGAGCCGAGTTTGGCTCAAAGACTATCCTTGGCAACGGGCCCTATAAAATAAAGGAATGGTTACCGGGTTCAGGTCTTATCTTGACATACAATGATGCTTATTACCGCGGTCGACCGCCTCTCGATGAAGTCTATATAAGATACTATGCTGATATCAACAGGATGATGGAGGATTTCTCTGCTGGTGACCTTGATTTGGTTTTCAATATCACACCGGTTAGCGCTAAAGAGCTTGTCAATAACAAAAATATCAAGGTTGATACAAAACCGGGTAATACGTTTACCTATGTAGGATGGAATTTCAATAATCAACATCTAAAAAACAAAGAGATTCGCAAGGCTTTGACCATGGCGATTGATACGAAGCAGATCTTGAACGAAGTATTTGCTGGTATGGGTACGATTTCACTTGGGCCATTGCCACCGTCATCGTGGGGGTATAACGAAGGTGTTGAGCCGATCAAACACGATCTGCCTGGAGCAAAGAGGATACTTGAGAAGCTCGGTTTTGAGGATCGAAATCGTAATAAGATATTAGATATAGATAGGAAGGATTTTACCCTGGATATTATCACCAACGTTGAAAACGCCGAAAGAGTAAAGATCCTTAAGCTGATTGCTGAAGATCTGGGAGCGCTGGGTGTCCGCGTTAATGTACGGACGTTGAATACCAGATCCTTCATAGAAGCCATTGTGAAGCGAGATTTTGATGGTTTTATTATGGGTTGGAGTGTGGGTGAAAAGATCGATCCGACGGTTTATTGGTATTCAGATCCGGCAAAGGGCAGGTTTAATTTTATTGGTTATAAAAATACTGTGGTTGATTCCCTTATTGATCTTGGTGTTGCCATGCTCAAT
>JAUWGT010000004.1 GCA_030606265.1 Candidatus Stahliibacteriota bacterium
CGTGCGCCATCACATGTTCCATGAACTGATCGTGAATTTTATCACGTGCCGGATTGAGATTTTCACTTTCAAGAACCGGACGAAGGTTTTCAACGATGACCAACTCCGTACTTTCCTTCAAAGTATTGAGGATGATATCGCGGGCGTCTTTATTACCAGCATAGATAACTGGAAGTCGGTAACCGGTGCCGAACCTTGGTCTTGGATCAGCAGCCTTTATGAGTTCTCCCAATTCGACAACGTGGGAAATAGTCCCACCATCAATACCACCGGACAGGAGTATCATGTCCGGTCGCAGGTCCCTTATTCGCTTTATTTTTTGATGGGGTAGTCTGCCGTCGTTTGAGGCAATGACGTCCATCACGATTGCTCCTGCACCAAGGGCAGCACGCGCTGCACTTTCTGCGGTCATTGTCAAAACGACACCTGCGACCATCATTTGTAGACCACCGCCTGCTGAAGAGGTTGAGACATAGAGATCAACGCCTTCTTTGTCCTTTACGCCTTTGATAATATCTTCACCATCCAGTAGCTTTATACCGGAGAGCTCCTCGACCTCACGCACTGAGTTTAGAACTCCTCTTGTGACATCCTCAAAAGGAGCCTCCACAGTTGTTGGAGCTTCCCCTCTCACAACGAGTCGATACTCTTCACCTTTTTTCTCGATTAGAATAGCTTTGGTCGTAGTGCTGCCACAATCAGTGGCCAGAATTCTTTTTGGCTCTTTTTGCTTCATGCCTAGCCTCCTCAAGACGTTCGATTTCACATATTAACGCCTCAATGTTAGTTCGATCCTCCAACATTGCGGTTATTTCTTCGTATTCACGATAATTAAATAGCGCGCGGTAAAAAGGTTGCATAAATATCAAGAACTGATTTCCCAAAAAGGTGAGTGGTTTTGCTGATTCCAACATAACGATTGCGACCGGCGATAAACGATAATCGATCGCCTTCTGAGCGATCTTATTGAGCAGAATTTTCTTTCTCTCTTCAGTTACTTCGAATTTTGGTTCGTCCATTTTACCTTAAGTTCTTTTATCGCCTTCACTTCGTCAAGACGACGTACCGGTGTATTATGAGGTGCTGATTTTAGGATGTCGGGGTGATCCTTTGCGTCCTTTCGTATTTGTTTCATTACGTCGATAAAGTGATCCAAGGTCTCTTTTGATTCACTGTCAGTCGGTTCAATCATCAGTGCCTCACTAACGATAAGGGGAAAATATACGGTAGGTGCGTGCAGACCGAAGTCCAGGAGTCTTTTTGCGATGTCGAGTGTCTTGACTCCGTGGTCGCGTAATGCTTTCCCCGATAAAACACCTTCATGCATGCAAAATCCGTCAAACGGTAAATAATAATCATCTTTTAATGATTGAATGATATAATTAGCATTAAGAATCGCTGATTTGGATATTTTTTTTAACCCTTGTTCGCCGACCATTCTTAAATAAGTGTAGGCTCGCACCAGGACGAGAAAATTGCCATAAAAAGTCTGGACCTTGCCGATCGTGTCAGGTAAATCATAATCTAAAGTATACATAGTATCTTTTTTGGATACAATAGGAACTGGTAGATAGGGGGCAAGGGTTTTGGTAACTGCAACCGGACCTGAACCAGGGCCGCCGCCGCCATGGGGTGTTGAAAATGTCTTGTGCAGGTTGAAATGGACTGCATCAAAGCCCATGTCACCCGGTCTTGTGATGCCCAGCAGAGGATTGAGATTGGCACCATCAAGGTAAACAAGACCGCCCTTTTCATGCACAATAGCCGTGATTTCTCTAACCTCTTTTTCAAAAAGGCCCAAGGTATTGGGGTTGGTCAGCATAATTCCGGCAACTTCTTCATTCATGAGTTCTTTGAGTTTGCTGACATCGACGAGTCCTTTGTTATTTGATGGTTGGGTAATGGGTTTGAACCCTGAAAAATTCACGCTTGCCGGGTTGGTACCGTGTGCTGAATCAGGGACCAGAATATACTGACGAGCCTCATTCTGTTTGTTAAAATGAGTTTTGAACATGCTGATCGCGGTGAATTCACCCTGAGCGCCGGCAGCTGGTTGCAATGTTATTGCATCAAGGTTTACGATTTTCTTTAAATAATTACCTAATTCATACATTAACCTTAAGGCACCTTGGGTCGTTTTTTCTTGCTGCAAAGGATGGAGATCAGTAAAACCGTCAAGCCGCGACGTTTCTTCGTTGATCTTTGGATTATATTTCATTGTGCAAGAACCAAGCGGGTAGAAATCCTTATCAACATGATGATTCATTGAGGAGAGGTTGACAAAATGCCGCATTACTTGAGGTTCGCTTACTTCAGGCAATGTCGCGATTTTCTTGCGACGAAAACGATCTGAGATCTCTATTTCCGGAACATCGCAGGTCGGTAATGAGTAGCCTTTACGTCCTTGTTTTGATATTTCAAAAATAAGTTCCATTCAAAGCCTTCAGGACTCCTTGTAAATCTCTGCAAAACGTGCAAAAGATCGGTCATAGGTTTTTTCAATATCATCAGGAAAACAACAAGCGGGTAATTCATTAATGGACAGATGATAACTAATGCATTCACAACATTTACCCTTACGAGAACATGGCTCATAAGTGCAATTACAATGCTTCAGATTGGCTTCAATATTACAGTCCATAACAAATATTATATACAGAATGAGCTTGATGTCAACTGGCTTGGGATGGACAAGAGTGCCTTGACCAGGTGTGAATAATGATTATTATTTTCCTACGTGAAGATACGTACGATTACCTATGGTACTAATCTTGAATATCCATTAAGAGCATCTAAGATAAGAAAGATCGGACGATTTCTTGAAAAAGCCCGTGCCGTCTTTGAAGAGGCGGATATTTCTGTTCAGACAGTGCGTTTATCAAGCCAACCATGGTCATCATACCTGGCGAGCAAGAAGCTTAGTGCAAAGATCAATTATGTCAAAGATCTTGAAAAATTGTGCAAAGAAAACCAGATTGATTTTGCAAGCATCGGTACGGTCCAGGATCCATTTCATATCAGAGCGATTCCGGAAATATTGAGCGCGACTTCGATCGTCTCTGGCTCGGTGACTATTGGAAATCCTAAAAATGGTATAGATTTTCTGGCTTGTCAAAAAACCGCAAAGTCAATTCTGGAAATTTCACGATGTACGAAAAGAGGTTTTGGCAATTTCCGTTTTGCCGGAATCGCTAGCTGTCCTTCTGATATCCCGTTTTTCCCTGCTTCATACCATGAGGGGAAAACATGTTTCTCGATAGGTGTTGAGTGCAGTGATCTGGTAGCCGGGGCTTTCTGCCGAGCAAGAAGTTTGGCAAAAGCTGAATATTATCTTAAGTTAGTTCTTGAAAAGCGGTTCAGGAAGATTGATAGACTAGCCCAAAACCTTGGGAAAAGAGAAAGAGTATCGTTCAAAGGGGTTGACTTATCTCCAGCGCCTTCATTGGTCAAGGATGAAAGTCTTGCGTATGCTTTTGAAAAGTTAAAACTCGGGAAATTCGGTGGACCAGGTACCCTGGCAATATCAGCGATATTGACCAGGGCTTTAAAATCTATGGATGTAAAAAAGTGTGGGTATTCTGGCTTGATGTTACCGGTTCTTGAAGACTATGGACTTGCTCGCAGGTGGAGCCGTGGAACCATTGATATTGGGATTATTTTGGCTTGCTCTTCAGTTTGTGGGACTGGGCTTGACTGTATCCCGTTGCCCGGGAACATATCTACTAAAGAGCTCTACGCGATCCTTCTTGATGTGGCGGCTTTATCGATTCAACTCAACAAACCCTTGTCAGCGCGTCTTTTCCCAGTGCCTGGCAAAAAAGCCGGTGACATGACTGATTTCAAGTCACACTATCTTGTAGATTGTAGAATAACCAGCGTAAAACAGTAAGGAGTATTATGATCCTCTTGCTGGTGATCATGGTGAAGCAATGCGGAATTTCGGTTGGTCAACAATAGCCATTGATATGTAATTCTTCTAACCTAATTTAGTGGGTAATCTTAGACTTGGTCTCTTCCCAAACTTGGGGATTTTGGGTGGATTCTTCTTCATTAGTTTGAGACATTCTTTTATGCCTCTTGTCAGTTGCGGGTCACGACCTTTTACATAATCCTGAGGTTTATTTTCAACTTCGATATCTGGATCAGTTCCGTAATTCTCCACGTGCCAGCCTACATCAACAAACCAAAAAGAGTATTCTGGTTGGGTAGTTAAACCACCATCAGATAGCGTATAGTATGGAGAAATACCGACAACACCACCCCAGGTGCGTTTGCCGATAAGCGGTCCGATCTTGTAGAGTTTAAAAGCATGGCTGAATATATCACCATCTGACCCGGCGTTCTCATTGGTAAGACAGACAATTGGGCCGAGCACTGATTCTGAAGGATACGGCTCGGGCGGTGACCAGCGTGGGATATCATAGGCAATCCTTTTGCGCGTCAATTTTTCAAGGAGGAGTTGCGAAACATGACCACCACGATTGAACCTGACATCGACTATAAGACCAGGAAATTGTATTTCACTCAAGAAATACCGGTGAAATTCAGCAAAGCCGGACGGTCCCATATCCGGGATGTGAACATATCCTATTTTGTTCTTGCTTGCTTGGTGGATCTTTGCGCGGTTTGCCTCAACCCAGTCACGGTAACGCGCACCGCTTTCATCCGGAAGCGTTTTTATGGTTACGGTCTTTTTGCTTCCGCCTCTAGAATTAGCAATTGTCATTGCGATTTCTGCACCAGCACGATTGATCAGCATTTCCTCAGGCGATGTTTTTTTGTTGACTCTCGTACCATCGATATTGAATAGAAGATCGCCCTTTTTAATATTCAAGCCTGGTGTGAGCAAAGGCGAAGTCTTGGTTTGCTCCCAGGGATCACCTTTGATAATGTTCGCTATGCGGTAAGCATTGGATTTTCTGTCATATTCCAGATCAGCACCAAGGAAACCCTGTTTGTACTGCGGATGTTTTCGGTAGTCGCCACCCCATTCATAGGCGTGTGACGTGCCGAGTTCACCCTGCATTTCCCAAATCAGATCTGAGAATTCTGAACGGGAACCAAGCCGATCTAATAAAGGCAGGTATTTCTTGTACACCTTTTTCCAGTCGATCCCAGACATATCTTTAGTCCAGAAATGATCGCGCTGCAGACGCCAGACATCGCGATACATCTGTCGCCATTCATTGCGCGGCTCAACGAGTACTTTTATGCGCCTGAGATCAAACCAACCGCTTTTCGGTCCGGCTGGTTCTTTGGGGAGTTTTGTATCGAGATTTTCAATCGGCATAGCAATCCTCAAGCGGTTCTTGGCTCGGTATACAAGAATTTCACTGTTTTGGGAAATCTTAAAATCGGTGATACCTGAAGTAATAACACTCGCCTTTTGTTCTTTTAGGTCATAAATATGGAGCGTTGCTCTGGACTGAAGAGTGTCAGTAAACCAAAACTCGATACCACCGACAATCGGAGATTTCGTGTACAAAACCTTATCCTTGACCGCCCAGATCTGTTCATATATGCCGGCTTGTACTGGAAAAGATATAACCCTATCTTGAATACCTGGGATGTCGATTTCCAAAGATTTCAACGGCTTCTTGGGTTGTAGCATCGATTTATCAAAAGCTGGTTTCTCAAGACCTTTTGGTGCAACCTGGGTGTACCTAAATGGTGATGCAGTTTTTTTACTCAGGGTTACTAAATAGGGTTTAATATTTGCTGGAAAGCCAAGCTCAAATTGCATTGTATCATATACCGGGTCAAAATGCCGATTGGACAGGAAATACAGGTATTTACCATCAGGATCAAAGGTCGGTGAGAAATCCTGCAATACAGTCCTCGTTGCAATATATGTTTTTCTGGTCATAGTATTACATAATTTGATACATGCGGTCCTTGCTGAATCTGGGTAACTGTATGCAAGCCATGTTCCGTCTGGTGACCAGGCTATATCATTGATTCGATAATGCTTGCTGCGGTCAAGGACAATGCGCTTCTTTGATTTCAAATTTACAAGCACTAGTTCAAAACGATGATTGGTTAGGGCAACGAGCGGTTTAGTTGGTGAAGGTTCAAGTTCAATCGGTCGACCGATATCCAGTATCGGAAGGGCTTGTACCTTCTTACTACCTTTAGTATAGTGGATCTGCAGAGTATCTTCACCTTTATCGTCAGTGACAACGATTAGACGTTTTCCATCTGAAAGCCATCGACCAAGACGATAGCGCGCCTTAACTGTTTGCCCTGCTTGCATTACTGGACCTTCCCAGTTCGTTATTGAGAAAACCTTGCCGCGACTCGTTACTGAAATCATCTCACCTTTGGGGTGGACTGAGTAATCTTCTAGATAGTCGGCGGCACTGACGAATTTGCGATTAGTCTGAACTCGCGGACTATGGTACTGGATTTTTACTTTCTTTGATTTATCCTGGGTAATATCATAGACATACAGATTACCGCCAGCCTGGTAAGTGATGTTCTTACCGTCAGTAGTTGCATTCCTTACGTAGAAATCAGTATGAAGGGTATGACGTTGTAGCGCTTTGCCACTGGGTAAACAAGAGTAGATATTGCCGACACCTTCATGATCGCATATGAAATAAATTCTCTTACCGATCCACATCGGTGAGGCGAAATTACCTTTAAGGTCTATTAGCTTCCTGAAATTACCATTGCCGCGCGCATCTACCCAGAGTATACCTGCCGTGCCACCACGATATCTTTTCCAACGTGCTGGATCAACGGTGTGGCGACCAATAACAATGCCTGAATCAGAAGCAAATGCAATCTGCGTAGCTGGTCCGACGCGAATGATCTTTGGTGTATCCTTGGATTTACTTATTGAATAGATGTACATTGTTCTTAAGTACCACTGTTTGGTATTGCTCGCAAAAAAGATTCGCTTGCTGTTACGACTCCAGCCAACCACAGTACAATTCGCACCGAAGTAAGTTAGCCTTTTTGCGGTTCCGCCTTGAGCCGGCATGGAATATATTTCAGACTGTCCTTCTTCAAAACCGACAAATGCGACATCTTTACCATTAGGTGAAATGAAGGGATGGCTTACTTGAGCGAGGTTTGAGGTCAACCTTCGTGCTAGACCGCCCGGTGCAGGGACGGTCCATAGATCATCTTCACTAACAAAGATAATTGTGTTTTTATTAATTGTTGGAAAGCGATAATAACCCTGCATATGATCTCCTTATATGTTTCATTATATGTTTTATTATAACGATATTCAAAATCTTTGCAAGACTCCAATTACTTTGCTCTTCATCTTGACATATCATCCATTTAGAATAGACTAACAAAAGGAGGTACGATGAAGAGATGGATTTGGTTTATTTTACCGCTACTTATTGTTGGTTGTGCTGGTCAGGCTGCAATTGAGTTCGGTGTTAATGATGGTGCGCTCTTTGACGGGACCCTCGGTGATATCAGTATGACGGTTACAAGGATTGATATGAGTGAAGGTGATGGATACGTCACGGTCTGGGAAGGCGCAAAAGAAGTAGCAGTTGGCATCCAGGTTTCTGACTTCGTAAGTATTACTGATGCCTATGTTGAGGTGGCACCCGGTTCGTATCAGAATATCAGATTGACGGTTGAATCAGTGCGCTATATCCAGGATAGCGTGAGTGTTCCACTTATTGATACGTCATACCAGTTTACAGCCACGGCTTTTACAGAACTTGTGGTCGAAGATAATGACGACCTAGAGTTTGTTGTTGGAATTATGAGCGCAACGTGGTTTGATGTTGATTCGCTAAAGATCAAGGACGGGTGCATAGCGTTTCAAGGAGCATCGCTTAGGATTTATTATTAATCTTAATGATCAAACGGATCATCAGGTTCAAAGAAGCAATATCAACACAGGATACCGCAAAAAGATTTGTAAATCAAAATAAAGAGCTGGCGATTTTTTCTTTACGTCAGAAACATGGTCGTGGCAGACAGGGGCGGACGTGGTATTCACCACCCGGCGGGCTGTATGTTTCACTTTTGCTTTTTCCACGTACACGGTTAAGTTCGATCCCTTTATTAGCATCTCTGGTCATTGTGAAGGTCCTTGAGGATTATGGTTTTTCCCGGTTGTCAATACACTGGCCCAATGATGTCCTGCTCAATGAGAAAAAGGTATCGGGTATCATCTGCGAACAGTCCGGGGATGCGGTTATCTGTGGGATAGGTTTGAATGTTAATAATGATGGATTTATACCGACGTTGGAAAATGCCATATCTCTCAAGATCGATGCAGGAAAACCTTTTGATATCGACGAGATACTCACGCATCTTATCGACAAATTCAATCCGCTGTATGATGAGTTGCAGAACCGAGGTATAAAAGTGAAGGAGGTATTAAATTACATCGATGGCATTGGTGAGTCAATTGAGGTGATCACTTCCAGGGGTGTTTTCAGGGGTTTGGTGCATGGCATTGATGATGATTGGGCGCTTCTACTTAGGGATGAAACTGGGATGATCCGGAAGTTCTGTTACGGGGATGTCCGCAGGTTAAGATGGTAGCCGCTTTTGACATTGGCAATTCATACATCCATGTTGGTGTGTATCGCGACGGTCGTCTTGCGAAAAGGATAGTATCCCCGGTCCAGAGTAAATATATCGAGCGCGATTTAATGAAGATGTTAGGCAGTAAAAAAATCGTTGGTGCCGCTATTGCGTCAGTTATACCCAGGATTACGCCAAGAGTTGTACGTTTTCTAAAACGCCATTACAGAATAGAACCGGTGATTGTTTCTTCAAAAGCAGACTGTCATCTGAAATTTGACTATCGTAAGCCAATGACACTTGGTGCAGACCGTATTGCTAATGCAGTCGGCGGTTTAGCGCGGTATAGAAAAGATCTGCTCATCTTAAGTTTTGGAACGGCGACGACGCTTGATGTTGTTTTGAAGGACGGTCATTACTTGGGCGGACTTATCACACCGGGTATGGGTTTATTCATGGATGGGCTTGTAAGCCGTACTGCCCTTTTGAAAAAAGTAGCTCTTCAGTTACCTCAAAGAGTCATCGGTCAAAGTACTGAAGAGTGTATTCAGTCAGGTATTGTTAATGGTGCAGTGGTGATGTTCCAGGGTCTTATCCAGGCTATAAGACGGGAGTGTAAGAAGAGATTACTCTGTGTTGCAACTGGTGGGTGGGGTCAATTTATGGCCAACCAGATCAAGCAAATTGCTTATTTTGATCAAGATCTTGGGATCTTTGGAGTTTTTAAGATCTATGAATACAATGCATGACACAAAACATATTCGGAGAATAATCTCATCTTCTTTCAAGAAGACCATGGATATAGGTAAGAAACTCGCTGCCGAGCTTAAGCCAGGGGATATCATATATCTGTACGGTGAATTGGGAAGCGGCAAGACTGTTTTCGTAAAGGGTCTTTGTATTGGCCTGGGTGTTGAGGAAGAGGTTACCAGTTCAAGCTTTGTCATCGCTACTGACTACAAAGGAAGGCTGCCAGTCGCTCATATCGACCTCTACCGTCTCGAGGCAGAAGCGCTGGATATGTTACCGCTCGAAGAGTATATAGTCGACAAAGGTATTACCGTGATCGAGTGGGCGGATCGTCTCAATACAAAACCGACTGCCGGTATCCATGTAAAGATCGTTATAGATAAGCGAAATAGACGGGAGTTGACAGTTGAAGATATTAGGGATTGAGACATCATCCACGGTTTTTTCTTTATCAATCAATGAAGATGAGAGACTGATTTGTGAAATAAAGAGGGAACGTCAGTTACATAGCGGGTCTCGGGATGCTGGGTTGTTTGCTGAGGCAAAGCGGCTTGTCAATGAATTTGATGAAGGAAAGATCAAAGCGCTGGCAATAAGCATTGGACCTGGCATGTTTACATCGTTGAGAGTCGGCCTTAGTTTAGCAAAAGGCTTGGCTTTGGCACAAAGGATCCCTGTGGTTGCGGTGAACACGCTTGATCTTATCGGTATCCCCTTATCGTTTACACAGGAACCTGTAATCGCCGTGATCAACGCGTTTCAAAAGGAGATATACGCTGCTGTATATGAGGGAGGTAAGAGAACGAGTGCGTATGAGCTCACAAGACCTGATATTATTCTTGACCGCGTTCAAGGCAACACAATTATTGCGGGATCCGGTGTTGAAGTATTCAGGGAGCAAGGCTTGGCGACTAATAGCGAGAAGCTGATTTTCTTAGCGGAAGATTTTGTTTTACCTTCTGCAACAAAGGTTGTGATTATGGCATTACCGAGGATTAAGGCGAAGGACTTTGACGACCTTGAAGTCCTCGAACCTTTTTATATAAAGAAGACTGATGCTGAGAGAAATTACAATAAGACAAATGCACTTTGATGACATAGATAACGTCTATGCATTAGAGGTACGATTTTTTCCAAATCCGTGGCCCAGGTCTTTTTTTGAACATGATCTGGTGGCGAAGAAAACGATTGCTTTTATCGTGGAATGCGAGAAAGAAGTGGTAGGGTATTCGTTGGCGTCGTGTAATGATGGGAAGTTCCACATAACAAATATCGCGGTAACCAAAGAGTGTCAGCGCAAGGGGATCGGGACTGAATTAATGCACCGGCTCGAAAGGATTGCTCTTGATCGAGATTGCACTTATGCCTATCTTGAGGTTAGGACAGATAATACTGCGGCGATCAAGATGTACGAAAATCTCGGTTATGCTATTTCGCATCGGCAGAGGTTATATTATATTAATGGTGATGACGCCTACGTCATGAATAAGGAGTTGAGATGAATACAGTCCTTATATTTGCAATTATTAGCGGTGTGAATCTTTATTATGTGAAGGATTCGCCCGATTTACTCGTTAGGATAAGTTCGGAAATTCAGGTTGAGAACCTGATTCTTTACTACAGTTTCTCAGGGGTCGATTGGGATTCCGTGGTTGTAGGACGGAAAGGTGGGTTGTTTGAGACTCAGTTGAAGTCACCCGACATACAACTTATAAAGGTCATCGGATTTTATTTTACATATGCAAATGGTGAAACCGATGACAATAATGGGGGGTTATACCTTTATGAATTGAGCATATACCCGCGTATCCTCATGCCGTTTTCTCTCAAAGATTTTGAGGTTATAATCAAGCAGGCAAGAAAGAAGATAGTGTCTCATACTCATGTTAGCGAAGCGGTCAGGTTGCTTGATTACGTGGGAGATATACTACAAGTAGTTCCCTATATCAAAGATGCACTGAGTGGATCAGAGAGGAATAGATTGCTCATTGAAGTTGATGACCTGAAGAGTAAAATCAGTCGATAAAATGAGTCCTTTATGAAATGCACGAAGTGCGGTTTTAAGAATCCCAAAAGTGCCAGGTTCTGTAATCAATGCGGTGCTCAATTACAAGTTGTGGTATACCGCAGAGCCAAAGGGCAGCGAAGACGTGTCGCTGTGCTCTTCGCAGATATTTCGGGTTTCACGCCGCTTTCAGAAACTCTCGACCCCGAGGAACTTAGAGATTTAGTAGATGCTTGCTTGCAGCGTTTAGCCGGGGGGATATATAAATACGAAGGATACATAGATAAATTCATCGGCGATTGCATTATGGCGCTTTTTGGTGCACCGGTTGCGCATGAAGATGATCCGTTGCGTGCTGTTATTTCGGCACTCGAACTTCAGAAAGAGATAATAGAGTTTAACCGAGAAAAGAAATTAGATTTCTTTCTTTCCATCGGAATTAATTACGGGTTGGTTGCCACTGGTGACCTTGGTCGACCTGGTGAGTATACGGTTATGGGTGATGTTGTAAATCTGGCGCAGCGTCTCCAATATGCAGCTCCGAAAGGTCGAATCTATGCGAGCGAATCAGTTTATAAACATACCTTGGAAGAGATAAAATATAGGAAGCTGAAAAGCATAAAGGTTAAGGGTAAGAAAGTATCGGTCCTTGTTTATGAACCACAATCGGTCCAGCGTCAGTATTCGTTACGTCGGATCAAAGAATTACCTCTTGTTGGTCGTAGTCATGAGTTGAATACACTCCTTGGACTCTACTCGAGAATAGAATCTGGATCAGGACAGATCGTATCGATCATTGGCGAAGCAGGGATAGGCAAGTCAAAGTTGACATACGAATTCAAGAAACAGCTGACAAAAGACATCTATATTATCGAAGGAAGAGGTATTCAGTATCTCAATTCAGCTTCTTATCTTGTTTTACAGGACATTCTGAGAAACCTTTTAGGTCTCGAGGAGATTGGCACAAAGGAAAAAGCTGCTCATCATGTTGACAAGTTCATCAAGGCAACACATTTATCTTCACTCGTAAAGATCGTGCCATTTTTGAAATACTTCCTGAAGTTGCCTTTGAATCGCATTGATCAGAATCGTTTTGCTTCGATGCAACCAAAAGACCGAATAAGAATGATAAGTGAAGCGCTGCATATGTTATTTTTGCGTATCTCGGACATAAAACCGCTTATTATTGTTTTTGAGGACTGCCATTGGATTGACCAGGAGACAATAGATTTCATGCACCGGTTAGCAAGAGACATCAGTAGTACGAAGGTGATGATCGTTGATCTGTACCGTCCAGAATTTAATATTGGAAAGAAAACACCGCGCTTACCCTATTTCTCGCAACTCAGTTTAAAACCACTAAATCAGGATGATACAGTTACCCTCTTGTGTGGTCTGCTTCGCTGTAAGAATATCGAAGACAAATTGGTTACTTTGTTAATGAAGAAATCAGGTCGTGTACCGTTTTACGTCCATGAACTCGTCAATAACCTTTTGAATAATGATATAATATATATCGAAGAGAGTACGGCAAAACTGCGACGTGGTAAGGAATCGGCCGTTCCACGTACGCTTGATGAAATAGTCATGGCAAAGGTAGACAAGCTCGGTGTTGAGCAAAGAGCGATCGTTGATATCGCTGCAGTTATCGGCGACGAATTTTCTGTTAAGTTGCTTAATACGACACTTGAATTGGGCAAAAGACTGAAAGATGATCTACTCGTGCTTACTCAAAAGGGTATTGTGCAACCCATGCAAACTACCAAAGGGACGCCAACGAGCGAGGAGGAATATACCTTTGGTCACTCTCTTATGAAAGAAGCAATCTATCAATCCCTGCTAAGGAAAACAAGGAAAGAATACCACCGGCAAATTGGCTTTGCTGTTGAACAAGTATATGCTCATGATTTAAGTGAATATTACGATGCACTGGCAAATCATTTTCTAATTGCTGGTGAAAAAGACAAGGCTGTACAATATTTGGAAAAGGCAGCAGACCGTAAAAAAGAGCTCTATGTTAACGAAGAAGCGATTGATCTCTATCACAAGACGATCAAGCTTATCGACAAAGATAATTATAGAAAAATCGCTGAGATGTATGAAAAACTCGGTCAGATCTACGAACTCATCGGCCAGTATGATAAAGCGAAGAGCGCCTATACAGAAATGGCGGAGAGCGGGAAAAAAGATGTTCTGACACAAGTACGTTCTTACATTGCGACGACCAAGGTGTTTATCGGGCAAGGTTTATTTGACCAAGCCATAGCTATGCTTAACAAAGCAGGACGAGCTTTGAAGACAATCAGAACCGCTAGTATTGAAGCGAAGATTGAGCGAGCTGATATATTGCGACTTGAATGCTGGGTTTACCGAATAAAAGGCAAGATGGACATCGCTGAAAAAAAGGGTTTGCAGGCGATATCCATACTAAGGAAAGTGAAGAGCAAAAAAGAATGGCAGCTCAACAAAAAGCTCAAGCATACGCTATTAGTTTCTCATGCTCCACTCGCCATTGTCTATTCATTTTTAGGCGAATATGAAAAAGCCGTGCACTTACTTGAGAAGGCGTTGCTAATTGCTGAGGATATTGGTGAACGTCGTGCACTTGGTGATGCATACAATAATTTAGGTACGATCTACCGCACCCAAAGTAAGTTCGATCAAGCAATAGATGCCTTTGCCATGAAATTGAAGATCAGTCAAGAATTGGGTGATAAGAGCGGTCTCGGTTTTGCCTACTGCAATTTGGGTAATGTTTATGAGAACAAGGGAGAATATGAAAAGGCGATCGAATTGCTAAACAACTATTTGCAAATCAATGAAGAGCTCGGTAGTAAACACGGTATCGGCATTGCCTACACCAATCTGGCGGTAGTTTATCAGCACTCGTGCCAATATGACAAAGCAGCCAAATCGCTTGAAGATGCATTGGAGATCACTCGGGAAATCGGTGATAATAGATTGATGACCTTTTCTATGGAAGCTCTCGGTGAAGTCTACGTGAGCAGGCTTGAGTATAAGAAAGCGATTCCATTATTTCAAAAGGCTTTGGACATAGGCAAGAAATCTGGTGATAAATGGACTATCGGCAGTACTTCACACCAGCTCAGTTTGGTTTATACTGAGCTGAATGAGTTTGCCAAAGCAGGGAAGTTTTTAAGTATCGCTAGAAAGATCTTTGAAGACATCGGTAATAAAAGGATCATGAGCGCTATCTATAATATCTGCTCAATGCTGAGAATAAAACAGAATCGATTGGATGATGCACTAGAGGCAGCCAATACGGCGGTTGATATTGAAAAGGAGATCGGCTCAACCGATATAAATATAATAACCCTCACTAATCTGGGGATAATATACAGTAAAGAGAGTCGCTTAAAGTCATTGGGTAAGTCCAAGAAGTACTTTGGGCAAGCGCTCAGTCTTGCCAGGGAATTTGGTAATAAGAGGTTATTAGCTGACTGCTATTTTGAATATGCACGTACTTTCTGGGTATTGGGAAGCAAACAGGACAAAAACACCGCGCGTAAAAACATAGCTAAGGCATTAAAGATCTACAACGAGATCGATCTTAAAGCACGCGTGAAAGAGATCGGAAGAATTACCAAGATGAACTTAAGAAACTAGGAAGTTCAGAACCTCGTAACCTCAAAACTTCAAAATACGACGTGCCCCCTGTTGAATAACGTAACAGAAATGCCTATGTTTCTTCCAGAAGTTTATTTGACAGGGCGGGTGTACGTTTCGTCCCGAGCTCAACATCGAGGGAAACGCCCTACTTCTGATCTTTGGTCAATTTTTCTATTCTCGACACGATATCCTGAATTATCTTGTGCTCGGTAAACCATTCAAGCATGGCTTGGTATGTATCTTTATCAGTCGTAGTGTATTCTATATCCTGTCCCAGAAAACGTTGTGCTCGTTCGACAAGATAGTCTTCAGTAGCGACCGTATATTTCTTTTTTGGGTCGAGCGTCGTTTCTATAATTCTAATATCTGAGTCTTCGAATACGTATTTGATTGTGAAACCAGAAATATGACACCTTAAGTTTTCATCTTGATTCAGATTATACTCCAACATCTTTGTTAATTCCTTGCCCGTAACCTTGAATCGACAGATTTGATTCCGGTAATTGGCATCATATATGTCCTCAAGAAAAATACTGCTTGATATAATGTCGCTTCGAATCCCGCCACGATTTATCAAAGCAAGGTCTGCATCACCTGCTTCTTTTATTACATCTGCTTTCCAGTAGCCGACAAGGGGGTCTTTACCTTTTCTTGTTAATTCAATATCAGTTTTTCCAACAAGGTGTTTGTTTGGAATATAGGTTTCAAATTCTCCGGTCCCCTCTGCTACGTTCCAGTAAACCCCAGTGCTGTCCATAGACCGCGTACAGATAAGCTCGTTTACGTCTTCCGTCAGTGCCTCATAAACTACCACCCCATCGATTAGTAACATGGTTTCGTGCTCAGTGTTGAGAAAGTGCTTTGGTGGAAAGATACTCAGTTTTTTTATATTGGTTGTGTTTATCTTCAAGATATTACCATACTTAATTTCGGCAGTGAGCAGAGCAAGTTGTCCCCAGTTCTGTAAATCAGTTATCGCGGTCCAATACCATTTGCCGTCTCTTGGTAGTTCAGCAGCACCAAAGATTTTCTTGGGTGAGATACCTGTTGCTTCTTTGAGATGTTTGATCAATCGATTCTGTTCTGATACGAAAATATTGCCATCTTCTGCCCCGATATAGAACAACCGATCAGAATATTCGATCGATTTTGGCTTTTTCACTGCTGGGGGGATCAGAAAATAGTGCCATTTCTTGAGGTTCTCTGTCTTGGCGATATAGTATAGATCGTTTTTTTCAATAAGGAGGTATAAAGTATCTTCCTTCACCATTACATCGGCAAGTCTATCATAATCAAAATTCACTTTTTTGGTTCGCTTGCCGTCAAAACTAAAAAGGAGTGTTTTTGCCTGGGGTACGAGTTGTCGGTCTTTATTTAAATAGTCGATGTATTCACCAAAGAGCCCTGGTATATATAGTTTTTCTTTGAAGACAAATGGTCTGGTTATGTAGCAAAGCTTGTCTTTCGGTATGATATCTTCGCAACGCCATGTCTTACCATCGAAGACAATGACATCGCACTGACCAAAAATATCATTCGAGAGTATGAGATATTCATTGTCTGAAGAATATCTATCCGATAGTGCTCCATGATATCGTGTAGGGATATCTTCTTTGGTCAAACCACTGTAGGCAAAGGGGAATGCATATAATTTATTCTGGTAAGCGACAAGCGCCTGTATGCGGTAAACGCTTTTGTCATCGCTCGGTGTTGCGTACGAAAGAATCCAGGTTTTGCCAGTGTCTGCCGAACAGAATATCCCGCCAAAGGCGAAATCTATGTTCTCTCCGACATTAGCAAAAGCTCCGGTGCTGGCAAACAAATTCTCGTCATATGATGCAAGGTGGTTGACATGGATGCCATTCGGGATCGTTCTGTTTTTTATCCAGCCGGTATCTGTCAGCATGTAGAAATTACCAAAATCCCAGTCTTCAGTTGCATCTATGCCCGGGATCATCAATCTATTATCGATTAGCTGATAATAATAAATCGCTTCGTCGTCTACAGTAAACTCAGTGACAAACTCCTCATTATTCAAATCATAGTATACAATGTCAGTGGGACCGGTATTAACGACCGCATCACCATGACCAAGATACAATTTTCCTTCGTGGGCTATGAGGTCATGTATAGGCCATGCTGCCTGTTGTTTTTCGGCAGTGGGGAACCCGATAGATTCCAATTCCAAAAGGTAACACGGTGACAAGAGTTTCTGTCCCGCCCAGAGCATATTTGTTGATAAACATACAAGCACGATAAACCACAAACGTATAACGATACGGGCAGCGTTGCCATACAACAAATAACAACTAACCAATCTTTTTGCCATTTTTCCTCCTGATTGAGTATATGTGTTGGAGAGATGGAGTCAAGCCCGTTAATTAAAAGGCTATTGATAGTCCAATTCTTACCTTTCTTGGTGCAGTATAGGCGTTGGTCGAGTCTTCCATGTCTGCTGCGAAAGCGTAGAATGCTTCTGTTTGCTCCTCGCGGGTGAGTAGTCCATCATGATTCTTATCCGCCGGAGGCACGTAAAATCGCCTGTTATGAAAATCATATTCGAATGGGAAACAAAGGGTATCGATAAGTCCTAAAGACACTAGTGGCGAATGGTCGCTAATCTTATATATGGTATTGAACACATTGATTATTTCCAGGTTGGCATTTAACAATACCTTACCTAATCTGAATGATTTCATAATAACGCAGTCAAATTGTTTCTGGAACTCATGTTTTAATACATTACGCTCTTCAGTTTGACCTTCGGCACCAGGCGGCGTATATGGAAAACCAATACCCAGATAACCGAAAAGATAGATTTTTGTCTGTAATGGAAGATTCGTAATACCCTGGATAAATATCCTGTGGCGCTGGTCAAAATCCAAATAATATTCTTCTGCATAATACGTTAAAGTATCGTAGCTTTCCAGCCAATCATACAGATCATAGACTTCTTCTGCATAGGAACTTGTACCGCGCGCCCATGACAGCGTATAAGATATTTTGCCGGTGAATAATGAATTCGTAAATTCCAGAATCGCCTCACATCCTTTAATATTGGCTATTTCGATATTTTGGTAGCGCACATAATCTCTGGGATAACCTAATACGAATCGAGTACCAATGAGGTCAGATATATCCTTGTAAAATATATTGAGCGTCGTGCTTAGATTGCGGTGCACCTGTCCTTGCAGTCCGATTTCATAGGCTATGGTTTTTTCCGGACCAAGGTCAGGATTACCAACCAAAGGCAACCATCTATAAAGATGGCGTGGTAATGGTATGAGATTATAGTACTGGTACACATGATCATAGAGCGGCGGTTGAGTATACTTCCCCACATTGCTTCGGAAAAGGAATTTTTCAGTCACCATGACTGAAAATGCACAGCGCGGGGAAATAACTATTTCAGGGTCACTATCTGGAATGCCGGTTTCAAAATGATCGATTCTGCAGCCGATTTTTGCATAGGCGCTTCTGATATCTATGTTATCTTGGAAAAATAGAGAATATTCTTTGGGATGAAAATGATATTGATCGATAAGCCGACCCGTATCAAGAGCATGTATATATCTATGAGGTACAAAGTGAATGAAATTTTCTAAATCAAGATAGGTATATTCGAACCCTGCTTTTATTTCATGATATTTATGAGCCTGAATATTCGTGCTGAAATTTGCTTTCATGACTAGAGATGATTTATCCTGGTATTCAGGACCTTCCCCTTCAACTACAGGATAGTCATACAGCTGCAGTACGGGTGGTCCGTAATAAAACCAGTTGACGCCAAACGGATTTCTAGTAGTGAATGCCGGATATTTCAGTAAATGATAATCCCTAAAAGCAAAGTCATCAAAAATACCATACTCGCGTTTTTCCTTTGCCCCGAACTTCGTCTTTGAACATAACCTGCTAAGGGTTATATTAAAGAGTTTGCGTGAATCCGGCAGAAAATTCAAGCTGAGAACCTGAAGGTCGCCTTTTCTCAAGTCTGAGCGGTAGTAATCAAGATTATATTTCCATTTTGTATCATAACGATCAAACTGGACCCTTGATTTTACGCCAGTGAACCCTACATTCAGTTTTCCTGATGGGATAAAAATCCATTTGCCGTACAATGTATAATCATATCGCTGTTTATGCGGCATAATCTGAAGCCTTGGATTCCAGTCATCAGTACTCATTACGTCAAAAGATAGCAGTCCCTTAAATTTCCGTGAAACCGGAATATGTACTGAGGACTGGTAATTCTGGTACCCAAAACTATAGCAATCAAACATACTGGTTTCTGTTTTGCTTGAGAAATTGGTTTTGAAATGATTTGAAGGATATTCAGTTATTAAATTAATAACCCCCGACATTGCCCTGCCGTATTCAGCATCAAATCCGCCGGGTAAGAATATCACCTCATTGATAATACCTTTTGACATATTGATTGCCGGGGCGCCAGTTTGGGGATCGATGATCGATACATTATCAATTAGATAAAGAACTTCGGTCGCTCGTCCACCGCGTACATGCAAGGCAGTATCGAGCCGGGCAACTGATGGTTGGAATTGAATCAGATCGGTTGTATAATCAATAGGAAGCGCGGCAATTTCTTCCTTTTTAACAATATAGGTCGTGCTCGTCCAATCCTTTTCCACGAAAGGCGTCTCGTAGATTATCGTGATTGGTTCAACCTCGATGGGTGATTGTCTGAGACTTACCTTCAGCCGAGCGGTTTGGTTTATTTCAACTGCAACGTTTTCAATCAATTGTGTTTCGTAACCTATACAGGAAACCTCAATAGTATAGGTGTTCGGTAGTACATAAAGAATGAAAAAGGCGCCCTCTTCATCCGTTGCCGTACCTGATTCTGTTTCGAGTATTATTACACTGGCATAGGGGATAGGTTGATCAGTGGCTTGGTCGATTACAATACCCTGGACCTTACCGGTTAGTTCACCAAATAGACATAGGACCAAAAAGATATTTATCATTTTACGCCTCTTTTCATAAAATTATAGTAACAATACCAATATTGTCAAGGTTTTGAGGTCCATATTGATACTTGACATGTACTCCATTTTGAGTACAATTGTACTCAAAATGGAGTACAAATAATGTTAATGAGCCTATATATCACAAAATCAAAAATCAGACAAGATCTGTTTGCGCTTTACTTCACCAACCCAACTCAAAAATACTATCTAAGAGAACTGCAGCGCATTTTGGGTTATTCTGCTGGTAGTATTCGTCGAGAACTTTTAAAATTCCAAAAAGATGGTTTATTTGGTACACAAAAGGTCGGTAATCTGCTTTACTATTCCTTGAACACCAAGCATCCGCTTTTTAATGAGCTGAAAGCTATTGTTTCAAAGACGGTAGGAATTGAGGGCAGTCTAAGGAGTTCCCTATTGACCATCAAAGAAATAAAATTTGCATTCATATATGGATCTTTCGCCGCGAAGCGCGAAAAAGGCACGAGCGATATAGATCTCATGATAATAGGTGATCCAGATACATCTAGATTGAATGAAAAAATCACTGAATTGGAAGAGAAACTGAAGCGAGACATAAATCCAACGGTCTACGCTTTAAAGGAATATAGAGCCAGAAAAAGATCCAAGAGTGGTTTCATTACGGACTTGTTAAGAAATCCAAAAATCATGTTGATAGGTGAAGAAAATGATTTATGAAGATTCAAAAGAGAATCTTTTAAAACAGGGGTTGATCAAAAGATGTCCTGTAGACTGGAAAGCTGTCAATAATCTTATTAAAAGGGCTTATACTGACCTGAAAACTGCTGAACGAAATATTTCTGATGATGAAGAATGTGCTTACAACTATGCCTATAATGCTATGTTGCGTTCAGGGTTGGCTTTGATGTTCAGTACAGGATTCAGACCTGAGATTAAAGATAAGCATTTAACTATTGTAAAATTTGCCAGCTCAATATTGGGGATAAAACTCAGAAAGATTATCAATGATTATGATTTCATGCGGAGAAAAAGACATCGCTTCGTTTATGAACCTGATATTCCCTGTTCAGGAAAAGAGGCATCAGATGCATTAAGAACCGCAAAGAAATTCGTAGACACGATCAGCAAAATGATAAAGACGAAAAATCCGTAAATCTGTTTAGATTTATAGCACTATATAGATTGACAACCTACGTAAATTTGATATAATAGAATTCCTCGGTAGCTTCAGCCCGAGGCTGACTCCGACAATTGTCGGAGCAATGCTGAGTGAAACGAAGTCCGCCTTTGGCGGAGTAGAGCATTCTTCTCTGGCGGAGGTTGTTTAATGAAAGAATATTATGTTTACGGTGTACATAATTGAGAGTTTACGAAATGGTAAGCGGTATACGGGTTTTACAACGAAGACTGCTTCTCAGCGACTTGTCCAGCATAATCGGGGATGTAATAAATGGACAAGAGAAAATAGACCGTTTCGACTGATTTATGAAGAGTCATATGACACGGAGAGGGAAGCCCGTCAGCGTGAGATATTTCTAAAGACGGGAAAAGGAAGACAACTGATTAATAATAAAATTCCTCGGTAGCTTCAGCCCGAGGCTGACTCCGACAATTGTCGGAGCAATGCTGAGTGAAACGAAGTCCGCCTTTGGCGGAGTAGAGCATTCTTCTCTGGTCTGGCGGAGGCTGTTTAATGAAAGAATTCCTCGGTAGCTCAATGGTAGAGCATCCGGCTGTTAACCGGAGGGTTGCAGGTTCGAATCCTGCCCGAGGAGTGCTTCGACAGGCTCAGCATTCCCGTGCTGGGTCTGTTCAAGCATACTGAGCGGAGCCCGGAGTATTATCGAAGGGCGGAGTCGAAGGTTACCATATGTGGTATGTCTATATCATCGAATGTTCCGATAAATCACTATATACTGGCGTGACTTCAGACATTAACCGCCGCCTAAAAGAACACAATTCTGGTAACGGCGGGAAATATACGAGGGGAAGAATTCCAGTTACCCTGGTATACTATAAATCCTTCAAATCCAAATCTGAAGCACTAAGGAGAGAGATCCAACTTAAGGGGTGGACTCAGGCAAAAAAGATAGCGCTAATAGAAAAAACCATATTAAATTGAAACAACTTAGTTGGAGTAATAGATAAAATAAGGTCATGTATAAACTTCTCCGTTCATTATGACTTAGAGAAAAGCATCGGACATTGCCTGATAAATCAGGCGACTACAGTTGATTGAATCATAAGTCATTGGAAGTCACGCTGCGCTGTAGTTGTTCAATTCATTGGACTGTTTGATAAATCACCTGCTTGCCTCAGGCGGGGGCGACTACAAAGGAGAGCTTTGGTAGAATTGAGAGAGATGAGTGGACTTCTTTTACCCTTGACACATTGAGAATTATCATTATAATTATAAGGTTATGAGGAGGCATTTTCGAGGTTATAAAAACAGACTTAAGTATCTAGTGCTTTTAACAATTTTGGGTTCAATAGCCTATGCTCAAACAGGTGCCCGATACTTGGTCATAACCCCTGACAATTTCTATAATACATTACAGCCTCTGGTTGAATGGAAATACAAAAAAGGTATGAAGCCGGCAGTATACAAGCTCTCGCAGGTCGGTTATGATTCAGTCTCGATAAGGAATTTTATCCTCAATTGCTACGATACATGGGATATTCAACCTGAATTCGTAATTCTTGTCGGTCATCCAGGATACATCCCGATGTGCTATTATCCTTATGGCGGGTACAACTATTACACGGATAACTACTATGGTAATATGGACGGCGATATTTACAATGAGATATTGCCGGGCAGGCTTTCAGTACAAGATACTACACAGCTAAAAACTATCATTAATAAAGTCTTTGCTTATGAACGTCATCCATTTACAAGCGATTCACTATGGTTTAAGAAAGGCGTTGCAATAGCGAATTGTGATGGTGATGATGATTCGATCTATCTTTATTGCATGAGGTATGCGGAAAGTCTGGCAGTAAACAATGGTTTTGCATTGGTAGATACGTTCTGCAATTATACAGGACACAACTACACTCATATCCAAAATTCAATTAACCAAGGTCGTATGTTTGTCATGTACCGCGGTAATGCGAGCGTTCATTGGTATAATCCCTTTGATCTTAACCCTTATTCATTAGCTAATGGCGATAAGCTACCGATCATACTTTCTACTACGTGCCGGACCGTTTCGCCGAGTTCATCGCCTATCCTTGGCGAAAATTTTCTAAGGGTCGGTACGCCGACGAATTTGAGAGGTGCCGTTGCCTTTTATGGCGGTACGCGTAATACTGGCAATGCCGCCCATTTGAGAAATGCGGTTGCGATGGGTTTCCTCGATGCTATTTTCATCGATAACAAACGCACCTTTGGTGAAGCAGGGGAAGGGGGGAGAAAAAGAGTTTATCAACAGTGGGGTGATCTCCGAGAATACAATAATTTCACCTGCCTCGGTGATCCTGAACTCAACCTTTGGACAGATTCACCTTGTTCTCTAGATGTTCAGCACCCTGAATTCGTACCTTTCAGTGCATTCAATTTCGTTGTTACGGTTAAGAAAGCAGATGACCAAACATTGATCAGCGATGCATTTGTTTGTGTCGCGGGGAAACTGGATACGACTGTCTATTTCCTTGACACAACTGACATCAACGGCGAGGTGAATTTCAACATTGATCCACAAATCCTTAACGATACACTCTACATAACAGTGACTGGCAGAAACCTCCTGCCTTACGAAGGATCAATGCAGGTAAAGATCCTCAACTATTGTCATATAGTATATTTAAATTCATTTGTTGATGATTCAGCGGCTGGTAATGATGATGGTAGGATTAACCCCACTGAGGATATTGAACTGCCAGTCTGGATCAGCAATCTGAGCGAGAGCACCGGCGTTGCTATTACTGGCAAGCTGAGATCGAACGACAGTTATATTACATTGACTGATACGGTAAAGAACTTTGGTGATGTATTAGGTGGCGACTCTGCTTTTACGGGTTCAGACGGCTTCAATTTCACCGTCGTTCATTCATGTCCAGATGGTCATCAAATTGATTTTGAATTGCTATGTTCAGATATCAACGACTCAATCTGGATGTCTGAATTTTCAAAGGTCGTTCTTGCACCGAAATTTATACTGAGTGGAATAACCCTGAGTGGCGGTAATGGCAACAATATTCTGGAGCCAGCTGAGACTCTTGATGTTATTATTTCCTTGCGCAACCAAGGTGCTGCAGCAGCTGATAGTGTTAGTACAGTACTTCGTTGTGCAGCCCCTGAGGTTTTTATCCTTGATAGCATCGGAACATTTGGTCATATCGGTAGTGATAGCACGCAGGATAACGACCAGGATCCTTTTGTTATAGCTGCTGATTCTGGTGTTCCAATAGGCACGGTCGTCGACTTTGAAATGGTCGTGTACTCGAACTACTGCAATGACACAATACGATTTGAGTTGGTCATTGGACAGAAAAACTATTATCTCTGGAACCCTGATCTATCACCATCATCTGGTGAAAATATCCACGCTATTCTGAATAGTACAGGCTATAGTGGTGACTATGGAACTAACCTGCCTTCAGATTTGAATACCTATCAGACATTGCTCGTTTGTCTGGGTGTTTATTCAATTCGCTATTTGATAACGCAAGGGAGTACTGAGGCGGTGGCAATTACTGATTATTTGAACAACGGCGGCAGGGTTTATCTGGAGGGAAGTTCTGCGTGGTTTGTCGACCCGCAGTATCACAATGGACACGATTTTGGTCCACTTTTTGGCATCAATGCTACAACCTGGAGCTATGGTGATATGGGTCCAGTTGTTGGACATCCAAGTACCTTTACTAATAGTATGTATTTTGATTATGGTGGGGAGAATAGGTACATGGATCATATTGACCCAACAGGTAGCGGTTTCTTGATCTTGCGCGATAACAACAATAGCTACAACTGCGGCATTGCTAATGATGCTGGTTCGTACCGGACCGTGGGCGTTTCTTTTGAACTGGGTGGACTAATTGATGCGTCGCCACCTTCAACACGGGCCGCATTGCTTGATTCAATAATGAATTTTTTTGGGGTTCCATTGCCGGGTGTGTTTGAAAATTCTCAAGAGCGTTTGGATATTGCACATTTTAGCATTTCACCAAATCCGTTTATGAAGCTAACAGAAATCAGCTTCAGCACCGGGCATGGGGCAAAAGGCATAGAGTTTTTGGGAATCTACGATATTTTAGGACGGTTGATTCGTATTTTACCTACCAGTCAGTGTAATCTGAATGAATCTGTGTTTTCTGTGTGCTGGGATGGTTCAGATGAACATGCTCGTCCTGTGCCAGCAGGGGTATACTTTGTGCGCGTTAAAGCAAAAGATATTGAAAAAACCGAGAAAGTAATAAAACTGAAGTAGACTGAAGTACAAAACTTACAGTCCATTCACTCTGTCACTTTGGTAATTACCAGAGTGGCGTTTTTTAAATTTGTTTGGATAAAAGATTTTTTATCTTGCTGTACAACCTCGGTTTTGACTGAGGAAAATACCAGGTATAGAAGAGGTTATTGTGATATAAAGGATCGGTATTCTCGTCAAAGCCGGTTTTTTCAAACTCTTTGGTATGCGGGATAGGTGAAAATTCGCATAGGTGCGCGTGCACTTGCAATTCATGACATAGTTTGATCGAATCAATAATTTCTTCATGTTCCTGATCTGGCATGCCAAACAATATGTAAGTATGTATTGCATCTGCAGAAAAGCCGGCTTGTTTTAGAACCTTGACTGCATTCATGAATTCCTCAGTATTTACCTTACCACCGGTACGTTGTTGAACCTCTGGGTTGGTCGTTTCCAGGCTCAAATACATTGTTTTAAAATTCGCCTTATACATTAGATGGGCGATCTCTTCAGTTATATACCGACAGTGCAAGCCATTAGAAGCGTGAAAATTTAGTTTGTATTGCCGCTGCACGATTTCATGGAGAAGACTGGGGAATTTTTTATTATAGAGCAATGCGTCATCAAAAAAAGCGATATTTTTTGTCTTTTGTGCAAATTGGTCTAATTGCCTGATGATTACCTTATTAACAAAAATGCGAAAGTTCGGGCATAATACCTTTATTGCGCAGTACGTGCAATTGAAGGGACAACCCCGTGAGGTTAGGATAATCCCATAATCGAGTTTATCATACAAAGAAAAATCAGGTGTAGCACGACCGGGATTCAACTCAGTAGTTGCAGGATACCCTAAATCAGCTAGTAGATCGATAAGATGGGCTTCTGAAGGACCGGTGAAAATTATATCTGCACCAGAATATTTTTTCGCGTGTTTTTGGCAAATCGTGGCATAAATACCACCGAGGATAATCTTTGTTTCTGGAAACACTTCTCTTAGAATCTTTATTATTTCGAATACACCGAGATACCAGTAGGTCATGCTCGAAGTGACAAATACAATATCTGGTTGGGGCAATTTTCTTATCACTTTCACAAAACATTCTCTTGGTATGCCATATCGTTTATAGCATCGCGGTACGATTTCAAATATTTCAGGTTTCTCAACAACTTCGTGGTGGTACTTACCCCGTCCATAAATATCAGTTTTGGTTTTGGTTTTGTAATAAGGACTCAAGCGATCCATGCAATCGATAAAGTCGATTTCAAACCCGATTTTTTTTAGAATATTTGCAACGATCAATAGACCAACTGGTTTATTCCAAAAATCAAACGCCTTGAAATCATAGACCCATGGGTTGACTAATAATGCGCGCATGTTTGATTGTACTTAATTGGAAAGAAATATCAAGGCTGCAATTTTTTCATAGGTGATGCCTATTTGTTACGTTCATACCTGCAGTAAAAATGGAGGTAAAGTAAGTTTCTGTTTTTTTATATTGACTTTGCTCTGCAGATTTATAGAATTGTAGTATGGAAATAATAATCGTTCTTTTCTGGTTAGTCGCAATGGGGATCGGGCTTCTTGGTACGGTATTTTGGATATGGATGATAATCGAAGTCGCGACAAAAGAGCCTGAAAATGGTAATGACAAGATCGTGTGGATTCTTGTCGTGGTATTGGCTGGTGTTATCGGCGCGGCAGTTTACTACTTTGTAAGAAGACCAGAACGAATGAAGAAGTTCGGTAAATAAATACGAACAGAGCCAATACATAACTCAAATTAGCATTTCAAATAGCCGGTATATGGTATTAATCCAGCGGTTACCAATCTGCAAGGTGCAACGGTTTATGCCTGGACAATGGGGACGGTGCTTGACAAAAGGGAAGATTCAAGATATATTACCTACTAGTAAATGTTGTCCCTTTTTCAATTGCAATTAACAGTAGGGCTATAATTTTATGAATAAAGATACTTCATTTGAAATATTAAGTATGCATGAACCATTTGTCGGACGACAAAAAGAGTTAAAATGCTTAAGGCATCATTTAGAAAAGGCAATAGACTATAGCGGTCGTTTTATCCTTATTCAGGGTGAGATTGGTGTAGGAAAAACAAGACTTCTCAAGCAATTTGTTGATAAGATTCAAGAACGAAATTTTCACATTTTGAATGGCAGAGTAATAAAAGATGAGGTAAGACCTTTTTCGCCTTTTATTAAGATGATAGAGTATTATTTATGTAATTTAGAACATAACCGCGCGTGGCTCGTAAAATTCCTGGAGCCGGAAATCGCTCCCTATTTCATTCATCTCATACCTGAACTCAAGAATCACTATCCATTGGACATGCCACATCTGGCACATACTGTTGACAACCTGTCATTTGTCTATGTTTTCCAACGTTTTTTTGAAAATCTATCTAAATCCAAACCTCTTATCCTGATTCTGGATGACATCCAGTGGATGAGTGGAGAATCCATTGAACTACTAAAATACTTTGTTAAAAGGATAATCGACCAGCCTATTTTATTTGTTGCAACTACACGTTTGTACAAAGATAATCCGGTATTACAACAAACCATAGATGAGTTTAATGAGATGCGTCTGGTCTTCGATATCAACCTTGTAAACTTTTCCCAGACTGAGACAGAAAACTTAGTAAATCAGAAGTTTAAAAACGACCTTCCCAATCATTTCGTGCACTGGCTTTTTACAACTACTAAAGGTAATCCCTTATTCATTGAGGAAATAATCAAAACTTTCATCCGTCAAAATATTATCCGTTATGATGTTGACAAAAACGAATGGCTGGTTGAAGAGGATTATGAAGATTTTCCAATACCTGAAACAGTGGAGAGTATAGTCAGTTATCGCCTGGATAATTTAGCTGCGCCTGAATTAAAACTACTGCAGAGTGCAGCAGTAATCGGTGAAAGATTTAACCTCAAAATACTTGGTAAACTGGTTGGCTTAATGCCAAAAAAACAATTTTTGAGGTCATACAATATATTAATCGCTTCAGGACTGATTAAAGATTTTGAAGATACAAAACAATTCTCCCATCCGTTAATTCATGAACTACTGTACCAGAGGATCAAGATAGACAAACGGCGCAAATTACATCGGAAACTTGCCAATATTCTAAAGAATATCCAGGCAAACGATGAAGAGATCGCCTTTCATATGACAAAGGATTTGGTTCCAACCGAAGAGACTAAACAACTCGTCTCTTATCTATTTAAAATTTCCAAGGATTTGCTTAATAATTATAATTACCGTCTTGCCTGGAAATATCTAAGAATAGCACAAAGAATAGCCGATAAAATTTTGCCATTGAATAAACAAAGGATGAAGATTAAAGCTGAACTCAATCATCTTTCCTGGATATTGGGTAGGGATGTTCTATCATTTGAAGAAGCAGAGCGATTTGTTACGGAGTTAGTAAATAATGATCTGAGAAAAGAGGCGGCAATTCACTATCGAATGCTCTTTCACGATGCACTGGTTGCTCAAGATTTGAAAATAGCTGAAAAATATCTGGAAAAAGGAATATCCCTGGTGAAAAAGAATGATGCATTCTACTGGACATTAATAGTTGAACATTGTCTTCTGCAGAGAAGAAAGGGATTATTAAAGGAGTCAGAAAAAGAGGCAAAAAGGCTCAGTACAGAAATTCCCCAGGTAAAGGCTCCTGAAGCATTGTACAAGGTATTCACCAATCTTGGATTAGTTTCATACTTAAAAGGGGACCTTAAAGAGGCACATCAATTTCTTTCTCGAGCTTTGAATATCGCAGAACAATATCATCTCCTTCTTTATATTGGCGATGCTTATTCCAATTTAGGGCTTGTTGAAATGTCAATGGGTGAACTGGATTCTGCGCTTATGAAATTTAATGATTCAATAAAAGAGGCAGAGTTACTCCAGCGCGAACCCATAATTGGAATTGATTTGCTTTATATTGGATATTCTTTTTTACTTAAGGGCGAGTATGAGCGGGCGATTAAAATCTTTGAGCAGGCAGATAAAAAGGCTAAAAAGACCCATAATCCGAGATTGCAATTAAGTGCTCAGTTGGGCAAGGCAAGAGTATTCCTGGAATTAGGTGATATCGAAAAAGCAGAATCAATAGTAAAAGAAATACCTGAACATAAAATGGAGAAAGGAGCCTACTGCGAGCTGCAGCTCATCAAAAGTTTAATTTATCTAAAGAAAGGTGAGCTGAATCTTGCTGAGAAATTTGCAAATAAAGCATTGAAATTTGCGAAAAAATTGAATCTCGAATTGCGTTCAGCACGGGCTCTGGGTATAAAGGCATTGGTCCTTTTACATAGACAAGAACGAAAGAAAGCATTGAACTATTTGGAAAAAGCAAAAACCATGCTTTTATCAATAGGAGCAATTCCTCTTATTAGTGATATACTGGTTAACTTTGGACTTGCAATGGGTGGTGCTCAAGGAGAATCCCTGCTAATACAAGGATTAAACATGCTATTTGATATGCATGCTCATGCAAAGATTACTGCTCTTTGTAAAGTCATGAAGAAAAAGGGGTTTAATAGTGCCCTTAAATTTGTCCGTGAAAGAATACATGAAGTTGAGACAGATAAGATTGATGTATTCACTTTTGGTGGTCTATCAGTAAAGAAACATGGTGAGTTGAATGTGGTTTCCAAAAAAGAATGGCAATCCAGAAAGGCGCAGGAATTATTGGGTTTGATTCTTGTGCAGTCTGGTTCTGGCGGCGTGACCAGAGAAAAATTAACTTCATATCTCTGGCCAGAGACAACCAGAAAAAAATCACAGGCAAATTTCCGGGTTGCTTTGACTCATCTTAATAATGTTCTGGGCAATAAAGTTATCCTTCAGAAAGGTACCTTTCTTACGTTCAACAAGGAACTTATTCAAGCAGATTTTTGGATATTTGACTCGCTTGTTAAAGAGTGGCAAAACCTTAAGCAATGTGGCAAACTTCACCCAGCAGAAGATAAAGCGCGCAAGGCGGTTGCTCTATATAAGGGTATTTTCCTTTCTGAATTCTATAATCAACCCATACTAAATAAGCAGCGTGTATTGGAAAGTAATGTAAGGGACATCTTGTTCTGGTTAGCAACAAGATGTATGGAACGGATTGAATGGCAAGAAGCAGTCTTGTTTGCGCAAAGACTTCTAACCTTTGATTTAAGTGACGAACGGGCATGCAAAATTATCATGGAGGGTTTGTATAACCAGGGCGATCGGGTAGGTGCGATAAGGCAATTTGAACGTTTGAACAAAAGCCTTAAACAAGAATTAGATACCACACCGAGCCCTGAAACAATTAAACTCTATAAAAAAATCACTGGCGCAGGTTAACTGCGCATAAGAGAGCTCTAAAAGACTGTTTTCGAGTTCTCTCCATAACTACAATATCTATCCCCTCTTTTCATAGCTTAATCTCCTTTTTTCCGTATTTTCTTAACGTTTTTTTAACGCTTGCCATTATAATTATGTGATGCAGAATACAAACAAGAAAATCTGTTCTCAATGCAACTATCTGGGCAAAGAAACAGACAATTCCTGCCCATATTGTGGTATAAGGTTAATCTCAGTATGCCCAAGTTGTAGAGCACCAATACGGGTTGCATTTGCTGAATACTGTTATTCATGCGGAATTCGGTTTAAGGATGTGGTAGAGAAAAAAGCATCAAACAGAAAGGAGGCGATGAAAAAAGACAAAGAGACTACGAGACCCGGTGACAAATCATGATATCGTATTCGTGAATCGTAATTCGTGCTCGTATAATGAGTTAAACGATATTAACGAATATGAAAGATATGGGGTTAATCCCGGGTCACAGGGAGAAAAATAAACACAAAAAAAGGAGGATAAAATGAATAAGTGTTTAATAATCCTATTATTGACAATATTTGTTATCCCAAAGATAGTACTTGCTGAAGACCCGCCCATAGAAGTCTGGGTCCGAACCTTGGGATTACTCGGTGATGATTGGGGAGAGGATATTACAGTGGACCCAGCAGGTTATGTCTATGTGACTGGTAATACCTATAATCCCTATGGTGTACCAAGTTATAATTGGCTTACTGTCAAATACGATGCGGACGGCACTCCGATATGGGGGGAAATCTATGACTCAGGGTATGGTGATGATATAGCCACAGCAGTTGTAGTGGACAACGCTGGTAATGTTTATGTAGTCGGTTGTAGCCCGGATAATACAATTCGTGACTGGCGCTACATAAAGTACGATGCAGACGGTAATCTTCTATGGAATAAGATCGGTGATTGGGGGGCAAATGTGGACAAGGTCTGCAATGATATTGTGGTGGACACAGTGGGAGGATATCTGTATATGACCGGGGAATTTATAGCTCCAGATGGCTCATGGGACTATCTCACTGCCCAATGCGACCTGGACGGCAATTATATCCGCGATAGATCCTGGGGTAGTGCAATTTATAACAGCGGACGGGCTATTGCAATAGACCCAGCGGGGTATATTTATGTGACCGGTGTCAACGGGTCTGCAGACTTATTCTGGGCAACTCTTAAATACGATATGGACTTGAACTTCCAGTGGTCAAAAGTCTACAACTCCTCAGGAGCAGATGACCATATACCTGCAGGTGGTACAATAACGGTGGATCACGCGGGGTGTTTTATTGTCGTTGGTTGGGTGGAGAATGCAAGCACTGATTGGCAGATCGTCAAGTATCTCCCAGATGGCACTTTTATATGGAATAAAATTATTGATACAGGCAATAATGATGAAGGCGCCTGGGGTGTTGTGGTGGACTCCGCAGATTACATCTATGTAAACGGTGATTTTGCTGCCGGCACTACAGGTTGGGATTGTCGAACCATCAAATTTGACGTGAATAGCAATATCCAGTGGACCGTGACCTATGATGGAGGCTACGGCAATGATGCCGGTCGCGGTATAGCAATTGATGATTCGGGATTCGTATATGTAGTCGGCCATTCTTATAGAACAGTAGATCACGACTTTTTGACAATAAAATACGAACAGCAGACAGGAATTGAAGAGCAGTCATCAGGCGGTTATTTTTCCCTTCTCAGTCTTGAGGTAGTTAATAACCCTACATCTACTCCGACACTCAGTTACACGCTTCCTGCTGGAATAAAGGCTAGTTTGAGTTTCTACTCTGCCGATGGGAGAAGAATCGAGGAATTCTCACTTAACTCATCTCAGTCCACCTTTACCTGGGATGCGAGTGAGTTACCTTGCGGTGTGTATTTTGCGCGATTATGGTTGGGTAATCAATCAATATCTGCGAAAATTTGTTTGACAAGGTGAAATAGAGAAAAAGATGGAAGATAGGTTTTGGTATGAATGCGGACAAATCATGATATCGTATTCGTGAATCGTAGTTCGTGCTCGTATAATGAGTTAAACGATATTAACGAATATTGAAGATATAGGGTCTCAGGGTAATAAATAAGCAAAACAAGGAGGAAAGATGAAGAAGGTTTTATCAGTATTTGCCATATGTCTGTTAGTGTGGATAGGTTGCGGTGGTGATAGTGAAGCACCAGTTGTAGAGATCACCAATCCGGCTGACGGTTCATTTGTAAGCGGGACAGTTAACATTACTGCTGATGCAACCGATGATAATGAGGTTGACAGTGTTCAATTTTACATTGACGATACACTCAGGTCTACCTCAACAGCAGAACCTTATACCTATTCATGGGTGACAACCGCTCTTGAGAATAACTCATCCCACACTATTTATGCCAGGGCTTATGATGCTGCTGAGAACGAGAGCGTTTCGGAAACTATTTCAGTAATTGTTGTAATTGAAGGCATACTTAAATGGCGCTATTCAACAGGTGGTTATGTGAATTCTTCGCCGGCGATTGATGCTGATGGTATGATCTATGTCGGATCCAATGATAATTATCTATATGCGATAAATTCCGATGGTACATTCAAATGGTCTTACTCAACAGGCGGTTATGTGTATTCTTCACCAGCAATTGGTGTTGATGGTATGATCTATGTCGGATCCGGTGATAATTATCTTTATGCGATAAACCCCAATGGAACCTTCAATTGGTCATACCAAACAGGTGGTGATGTGAGTTCTTCGCCTGCAATAGGCGCGGACGGTACGATCTATGTCGGGTCCTGGGATAATTATCTTTATGCGATAAACCCCAATGGAACCTTAAAATGGTCATGCCAAACAGGTGGTGATGTGAGTTCTTCGCCTGCAATAGGTGCTGATAGTACGATCTATGTCGGGTCCTGGGATAATTATCTTTATGCGATAAACCCCAATGGTACATTCAAATGGTCATACCAAACAAACGCATCTGTGCGTTCTTCGCCGGCGATTGGCGCTGATGGTACGATCTATGTCGGGTCCCATGATAATAATCTCTATGCGATAAACCCTAATGGTATATTAAAATGGTCTTACCAAACAGGTAGTCATGTGGGTTCTTCGCCGGCAATAGGTGTTGATGGTACGATCTATGTCGGATCCCTTGATAATTCTCTCTATGCGATAAACCCCGATGGCACCTTAAAATGGTCCTATCAAACAGGTGGTTATGTGTGTTCTTCGCCGGCAATAGGTGTTGATGGTACGATCTATATCGGTTCTGATGATAATTATCTCTATGCGATAAACCCCGATGGCACCTTAAAATGGTCATACCAAACAGGCGGTTATGTGGGTTCTTCGCCGGCAATTGGTGCTGATGGTACGATCTATATCGGGTCTAATGATAATTATCTCTATGTAACTCAGGGTTTAGGACCTCTTGCAAATACTCCCTGGCCAATGTTCCATCACGATTTGAAACATACCGGAAGAATAGATTGAGGGGGGTCCATTAGAATTTCAGGGAAGATATGGGGTCAATCCCGGGTCTTGAGGGAAAAAATAAACAAAAAAAGGAGGTTAAAATGGGCATAAGTGGGATCAGGATTCAATATAAATAATGGAATGTATGTACAATATCAGTTTACCCCGTTGGAACGCCTCGCCATTTACCCTGCTAGATAGCAAACATCTTACGGGGTTTCCTACGGGGTAAACTTACAAGGAGGTGTTAAGATGAGATATATTATTATTATTATACTTTGCTTTGGCTTGGTCGGGATCGCCAATGCCCAATGGCTGGAGACCACTATCTTCTTGCCAGACGGATTTGGTAGTATGGGAGACCCGAGGTGCCTTGCCTATAATTCTACCAACAACACAGTCTATGCTGGTGGAGACGGTGGATACGTATTTGTAATCGATGGTGAAACTAACCAGAGGATTGCACGGATATGGGCAGGAGAGAATATATACGATATGGTCTGGAACTCGACCAATAATAAGGTATACTGCGCCAACTATGGAAGCGATGATATCACAATCATTGATGGTGCATTCAACTCGGTAATCACAACGGTCGGGGTTGGAAATGGACCTTATGCCCTTGTCTGGAACTCGACCAATAATAAGGTATACTGCGCTAATAATCTTAGCGATAACGTCACGATCATTGATGGTGCAACCAACTCGGTGCTCACAACGGTCCCGGTCGGAGACGGCCCTCGTGCCCTTGTCTGGAACTCGACCAATAATAAGGTATACTGCGCCAACGGTGGTAGTGATAATATCACAATCATTGATGGTGCAACCAACTCGGTAATCACAACGGTCTCGGTTGGAGATGGCCCTCGTGCCCTTGTCTGGAGCTCGACCACTAATAAGGTATACTGCGCCAACTATGATAGCGATAGTGTCACAATCATTAGTGGTGCATACAACTCGGTGATGACAACGGTTCCGGTTGGAAATGGACCTTATGCTTTTACCTGGAACTCGACCAATAATAAGATATACTGTGCTAATAATCTTAGCGATGATGTTACAATCATTGATGGTGCAACCAACTCGGTAATCACAACGGTTCCGGTTGGAGATGGCCCTTATGCTCTTACCTGGAACTTGACCAATAATAAGGTATACTGCGCCGACTACTGGGACGATAGTGTCACGATCATTCAAGGTGCAACCAATTCAGTGGTCACAACGGTCTCGGTTGGAGATGAACCTGGTGCCCTTGTTTGGAACTCGACCAATAATAAGGTATACTGCGCCAGCTACCGCACTTCCTACGCTTCTGTCACGATCATTGATGGTGTAACCAACTCGGTGATCACAACGGTCCCAGTTGGAGATGGACCTCGTGCCCTTGTCTGGGACTCGACTAATAATAAGGTATACTGTGCCAACTTTTTGGACGATGATGTCACAATCATTGATGGTGCAACCGATTCAGTAATCACAACGATCCAGGTTGGAGATGGACCTTGGGCTCTTGTCTGGAACCAGATCAATAACCGGACTTATGTGGCTAATTATAATGATAACAGCATATCAGTTATCAGGGATCAAACAGGAGTAGAAGAAATAGATGATAATCAGTCATCAGTGACCAGGCTAGCGCAGAACTTTCCCAATCCATTTACCCGATTTACCAGTATCAGGTATCAGATTGCCGGTACTGGGTCGCAGGAACAGCAAGTGACGCTTAAAGTCTACGATATTACTGGTAGATTAGTGCGAACTCTGGTTGATGCCAATAAGGAGTTAGGTAATCACATGGCTGTT
>JAUWGT010000073.1 GCA_030606265.1 Candidatus Stahliibacteriota bacterium
GGCCCAATTGTTGAATGATGCGATTGATAGATTTCCCAGATTTCCGGTTTTTAAGAATAACCTTGCCGTACTCTACGAGAGCATTGATAAACCAGAAGATGCCGAAAAGCTCTATAGACAAGCTCTTGAAACAAATCCCGGAGATGAAGTGGTGTGCCAAAATCTTGCTGATTTTTATTATGAAGCTCAGATTCTGGGTGCCGCAAAAGAATTGTATGAGAAGATACCAGATGAAAACAGAGATTGGCAGATCTTATTCAAACTGGGTAATATATCATTGCGTCAGGGCAATTCGGGTAGCGCCATGGATTTTTGGCAACGAGCTCAGCAATTGAATCCATCAGAAGAGATTATTGCACGTAACATCAAAGTGTTGAAGAAATCGGGTGGGAAATAGCTTTCAGAATCTGATCAGGTACATTGGGCAGAAGACCTCATTTAGATGCCAGAATTACAAAGAAAAACCACTCAAACGACGTATCAGGGTTAGAATGAGGGCATTGAAGATCAAAGATTTTGTAGAGTATGAAGCCTACCTGAGAGCCAATGATACTGAGCTGGGTAAATTGGTGGAAACGCTGACGATAAATCTCTCGTATTTTTTCCGAAACCTTGAGTTTTTTTTCTTTTTGAAAGATTATGTATTCCCGGAGCTTAAAAAAAAGAAAGCCGATCTGGTTTTCTGGAGCGCTGGATGTGCACAAGGTGAGGAGCCGTATTCTCTGGCAATCATTGCTGCGGAGAGTAGAATGCTTGAGAGCGTGAAGATATATGGTACTGACATAGACAGCAGGGTGCTGGATGTTGCACGTCACGGGGTGTACTCAGACATTGCTTTGCAATATATTCCAGAAGATCTACAGAAGAAATACTTCAAGCGTGTTCCCGGTGGTCGGTTGATCGATAGTAGGTTGCAAGAGCGGATTAGATTCCTCAATAGTGATCTCTTTGCGATCCCTCCTTTCGGACCATGTGATTTGATAATGTGCCGGAATGTGTTGATCTATCTTGGCCGAGATGCCCAGTCAATTATCCTAAGACATTTCTACGATCATTTGAAAGCCGATGGATATTTGGCTATCGGTAAAGTGGAGTTGCTGATAGGTATCCCTGAGGTGGAGTTGTTCAACACAGTTAGCCGAGTGGAACACGTTTACCAGAAAAAAGAAATGTCTTCATAAGAGAAGTGGGAAAAGGACAATGCGGGTTAGCTATTCGTGGAGATAAACGAACAAAGGGTTGGTATCGGTGAAGTTAAGGTTGCACAAGGTAAGCTTAAACTTGTGGCTGCCGGTGTTGGTTCCTGTATTGTGATAATGCTTTATGATGAGACGAAGAGAATTGGCGGTCTGGCGCATTGCCTTTTACCGTTTGGTGGTGATATGAGTCTAAAATATCCACGCAATGCAATAGCCGAGATGCTCAGACAGATGTTATTTAGAGGGGCATCAAAGGGCAATGCCGTTGCAAAGATAGCAGGTGGTGCTACCATGTTCGAAGGTTTTAAGCGGCATGGGATTGGTAAGCGGAATGTAGCAAAAGCCAGGGAGGAATTGAAGAGACTAGACATTCCGATAGTCGCGGAAGACGTACTCGGTAACTGGGGTAGATCTATTTCATTCAATCTTGATAATGGTGAAATCAAGGTTAGGTCGTATCGGCACGGTGAGAAAATTCTATGATGATAACGAGGCGCGGATTATATGGAAAGAGCGTTGATTGCACGAGGTCCTTCATTTCTGTGACGTCTGTGTATTTTCTCGGTGGTCGCTGCGTTATGCCAAGCATAGCGGGGTATTGTATATGAAGAAAAAAGTGCTTATTGTTGAAGATTCAATTTTGATGCAAAGGGTCATCGGTGATATTATTACCTCATCTGGAGATTTTGAAATTTGTGGTTATGCCCGTGATATAGTTGAAGGGTGGGCGAAATTCAATAAACGGCAGCCTGACCTTGTAACCCTCGATTATGAGCTGCCTGGTGAGAACGGTTTAGTTTTGCTGAGTAAGATCATGAATTCAAAGCCAACACCTGTTCTTATGCTATCAGCGCATACTAAAGACGGTGCTGAGTTGACCATCCGTTCATTAGAGATGGGGGCAGTGGATTTTTTTACAAAACCGTCGGGTCCGATTTCTATTGATCTATATAACTATAAGGTGGATTTGATAGATAAACTGCGGACCGCGAGTCAAGCAAAGCTTCCCCAAATGCTGGTGCGCAAGGTTCGGGAGAACGTATCGACATTTCGAGAGCTTTATGTTGGTATCGCTGCATCAACCGGCGGTGTACGTGCGCTCAACTATATTATTCCTTCACTTCCAGCAAAGTGTGGCTTACGAATTATTGTGGTGCAGCATATGCCGAGGTATTTTACTGCCAGTCTTGCCTTGCATATGAATGAACGAGCCAGTATGGTTGTTAGAGAAGCGGCAGACGGCGACCAAATCTCTGATGGAGAAGTTCTTGTTGCACCAGGTGGTCATCATATAAGAGTCGATAAGACGGGAACCAGAGTTGTGCTCAGTGATGAACCAACAAGACATGGAGTTAAACCATCGGCAGATTTTCTATTTGAATCTATGGCAAGGGCCTACAAAGAGTCTGCAGTTGCTATTGTTTTGACTGGGATGGGGCGTGACGGTGCCGCCGGGATCAAGTTGATTAAGCAAAACACAGGCGTTATTATTGTTCAAGACCCGGATGATGCGGTTATCGGGGGGATGCCGCAATCAGCGATAAACACCGGCGTGGTCGATCATGTTCTACCGCTGAATCTAATCCCCGACAAAATTTTTGAGTATATTACGAAAAAGAAATGAAAGAAGAGATAAAGGATCTACAAAAGCAACTCAACGCGTTAGAATATAGAGTTAACCACTTCAAACCTGAAGATGACAAACCGATAAGGGATGAAATCAGGAAGATATACGTCGATATTGCGAATGGTCTTAAAGTACTCACCCAGGCTCAGGAAAAACTGAGGGCGGTTGTCCATGAGTTTAAGAAGAGCAAAACATCTCGTACTGAAGTTGGCAAATTTTATTCTTTCGTAAAATCACAGACATCAGCTGAATTAGACCTGGCAACTTTGCTTGACCGTGCCTGGAACCTTATTGTCATGGAGGATTTTGATGAAGCAATAAAGACGCTTAAGAGGGTTCTTGATATTGATCCAAAGAATATAAGGGGATTAGGTTTGATGTGTTTGGCTTTGATGGACAAAAATCAATATGATAATGCAATGATGCATCTGCAAAAGGTTTTAATTATTGAACCTGATAATCCCTTTGCGCTCAATAACCTGGGCTATATATGCTATAAAAAAGGCATATGGGGTGAGGCTATAGAGCATTTGGTCAAAGCCGCAAAGCAAAGAAAAGACCGAATGGCATCTTTGTATGCCAACTACTACTTGGGTTTGGTTTACTACGAGCGGTCAATGCTTAATGACGCAGTTAGATTTTTTGAAAAGGCGCTCAAGCTTGGACCAAATTTGCAGGAAGCTTATTATTATTTGGGTTTGACCGAGATCAAGCGCTATGAGTTTAAGAAAGCAATCGGCTATTTCGAGAGATGTATCGTGATTGACAGTAATTCAAAATACGGCAAACTTAGTAAGACTGAGCGCGATAAGATGAAACCTTTGGTTGATAAGAACAAGAATTTGAAGGATCTGAGGCATGAGCGATCCAATGATAATGAGTAGAGCGATACAAAACCGAGAACTCAAACACTGTCTGCTCGATATCATTGATATAGCTAAAAGAGTAGGTGACTATTTATTCAAGAACGCTGAGAAGAAAAAGAAGGTCCGTTTCAAAGGAGAAATTGATATTGTAACACAGTTTGATAAAGAGTCTCAGGATATGATCGTTACGGAATTAACAGAAAGATATCCCCAATATGGTATTCTTAGCGAGGAAGGTATAAGCTGTAATGTCGATGCTCGGCTGAAGTGGATAATCGATCCCCTGGATGGTACAACGAATTTCGCTCATGGGTTACCGATTTGGACGATTTCCATTGCCCTGGAGGTAGCCGGAGATATTTCGCTCGGTGTTGTCTATGACCCGACGCGTCAGGAAATGTTTTCCGCAATGAAAACCAAGGGTGCGTTCAAGGGTAAGAAGAGAATAAAGGTATCTGGTATTCGTAGATTGGACCGCGCGCTTCTTGTTACTGGTTTCCCTTATGATATAAGAACCTCAGATGATAACAACTTAGAACACTTTGCCAATTTCGCGATACGTTCCCAGGCTGTAAGACGTTTGGGATCTGCTGCATTGGATTTGTGCTATACTGCATGCGGTAGATTCGATGCTTATTGGGAGCTCAAACTTTCACCATGGGATCAAGCTGCAGGTTCGTTGATTCTCGAGGAGGCAGGTGGCAGGATTACTGATTTCAAGGGTTGCAAGTTTGATATCTATGGTGATGAGGTTCTTGGAACAAACGGTCTAATTCACAATCAAATGATGGAAGTGTTGAAATTGTAGTTTTTTGATTATTGTCAGTTTTTAAAATGCATATTTGAATATCATCCCTGCAGCATATTGTCGTCCATTGAGCGAGTATCCATCATAGATTTGTTTGGTCTCATCGGTTGCATTGTGCATGGTTAAAAATATTTTGAAGAGCTTGTATTGATAGCCAATACTTGGGCTTATTAAAAATAATACCGGTAGATCATCCGTTACTCCATCTCGCGCTGCATAATGTACTGCTTCCGCAGCGATCACAAGAGGTCCCATTCTTATGCTAACCGAATCACACGCTGCATGTCGGGGAACAAAGGCAATTGTTGTATCCAACCAATCATATGTGACATGCAGGGAGTTTCTGAAATGCATATTTCTGTATGTGAAGTAATCTTTGACTGTAACGCTGATCTTTAGTTCCTCGATATTCTCTTCTGTTCGTATAACAGAACCTTCGCCAGGTGCAAGTTTTTCGTGCCAGTTGTTATAAGAGCCACTAATTCGGAAGTTGTGGTGATAAAGATCTAGCTCAATATCAAGAGCAATGTTGGTTTTGAGACTCTCGCTGGGTATTGATATTCTGTATTGAAGCGGCAGCGCTGGATCAAATCTCTGTTTTAGTGTTTGTATAATAGGACCGGTTTTGAACCTTGCGCTAACTTTCACCATTGGATTGAGATATTGTATATTGAGCGTCGGTGCTGGAAAACTACCAGACAACGGTGAACCGATCGTCAGGTGCAGATTCCTTATGTGTAATTTACAGGCCAGGTTTGGCTCGAGTTTTTTCCCTGAATAAATGCCGTCAATTTTAAAGTGAGGCAGGTAGATAACCCGATCAAAGATAAGGTCTACACAACAACTGTATTCTTGATAGTTAAGGCCGTTGATCTGCCAGATATCAGCATTGGCGCCAGCAAAGATGGTGGCCCACGGTAGGTTCATTACGATATCCAGGTTTGGGTAGAGTAATCGGTATTCATCGTTTCTTTTATGGAAAAGACCGTTAACCGATGGTTTCAAGGAGAGTCGGTTTAGTGGTATTGAGTAGGAAAGTGCACCACTTGCGCTTATTACTGAGTCCCAATCTTCACGTTGATCGTACAAGGCGGAAAAGTCCAAATTTTTTAACACGATATCACACAAACCGCCAAAATACTGACCACCGTAACAACTAAACTCAACACTTTGTTCTACTGGTTCTATCCACAAGTGTGGTTCTGGGAATATTACCTGGGAGAGGTCAGGGATCGGCGGCAGGGAATCAATGCTGACAAGGAATAATAGGAGTCCTATCATATATGCTCGTGCTCAGAGCGCTTGAGTTTCAGAATTACTACCTGTGACATTTTTCTTGAGTTTTTCTATTTTCATTCGATTTGGTTGTTCCATGATGCCTTTTTCGGTTACTATGCCATTTATTAAGTCAACTGGTGTAATATCAAATGCAGGGTTGCAAATCATTGCCTGGTCAGCGACGATTATCTTATCATTGAATTTCCTGAGTTCGCCTTCAGCGCGCATTTCGATCGGTATTTCATTGCCTGTTTCGATATTGAAATCAAAGGAGGATAGTGGTGCTGCGACGTAGAACGGCACCCCATTATATCGGGCAATGATTGCCAAACCGCGGGTGCCGATTTTGTTCGCAGTATCACCGTTTAAGGCAATGCGGTCTGCGCCTACGATAGCCAGGTCCATCTCCGGCATATATGTGGCCGCCATATTATCAGATATTACATAGGTTTCAATACCGTTCTTGGTGAGTTCCCATGAGGTCAGTCGCGCACCTTGCAATAGTGGTCTGGTTTCGCAAACATAGACAACTGGGTTCTTGTTTTGATCTTTTGCAGTGTAGATTATACCGAGTGCCGTGCCTATACCGCTGGTTGCCAAGGCGCCAGCATTGCAGTGGACCATGATCTTTGCATCTGCTTTTATCAATTCACTACCATACTGACCGATATACTGACAGGCACTTCGATCTTCCTGCTCGATCGCCTGGGCTTCTTTGTAAAGATCTTTAAAAAGATTTTTTGACTTTATTGCGATATCTTTCATACGTTTGATCGCCCAAGAGAGATTTACTGCCGTAGGCCGGGCAGATATTAAGTAGTCAGCAGCTTTAACAATACTGTCAATCTTTTCTGAATGAGCCGCTATGACAACACCATAGGCAGCAGCAACACCGATCAGCGGAGCACCACGTAGCTTCATGTCTCTTATCGCATTATACACATCGTCCACAGTTCTCAGGTGTTCGTACGTTTCTTTTTCAGGTAGCTGAGATTGATCCAGGATGACTATTGAATTAGCACCTTGGTTGTACTTGAGGGGTTGAAATCCCAGCATAACTACTCGATACCAGCGTGTTTTTTTGCGGATTGGATAGTATTGTGCAAGAGCATAGTAATGGTCATCGGTCCGACGCCGCCAGGGACTGGTGTAATCGCGCTTGCTTTTTCACTCACTTCTTCAAAATCAACGTCACCGATCAGCCGGTAACCTCTTTTTCTGGTTTTGTCTTCGATCCGATTCACACCGACATCGATGACTACAGCTCCTTGTTTGACCATATCTTTGGTGACGGTGTGAGGTCGGCCAACTGCGGCAACCAGAATATCGGCAGTTCTTGCTATTTCTGCGATATTTTTGGTGCGTGTATGGCATAACGTTACAGTTGCGTTTGCATCGGGTTTTTTCTGTATGAGGATCATTGCCAAAGGCTTGCCAACGATATTGCTCCGACCGATGATAACAACATGTTTACCTTCGATTCCGATATTATTGCGGAGCAACAACTGCTGAATACCGGATGGTGTAGCGGGTAAAAAGGAGGGTGCACCGATCATCATCTTTCCGACATTGACCGGATGGAAACCATCGACATCTTTTTCAGGGTCAATAGCACAGAGTATTTTTTCTTCACCAATATGTTCGGGTAGCGGTAACTGCACTAAGATACCATGAATATTATTGTTGCTATTCAGATCCTGAATGAGCTTCAGCAGTTCTTCTTCTTTGTAATCTGCATTGAACCTGAGGTCATGTGAAACAATGCCTACTTCAGTACAAGCTTTTTCCTTGAGTTTGACATAAGACAACGATGCGGGGTTGTCACCGATCAAGATTACTGCAAGCCCGGGTACGATATTATGTTTTTGTTTTATTTGCTCTATTTCTTTTTTATAGTCTTGTTTCATCTTATCAGAAAGATCCCGACCACTTAGAATTATTGCCATTCGGCCTCCTTATCGATAGTTATATTAAGATATTTAAAAGATGATATTCATAATGCCATTGATGTCAATATCATGCAGTAATCGTATCGGTTAAATTGTTAAGTAAAAAACAGTTATATGATACAATTCTTGGTGCTTCGGTCTACAATGGCTTATTTATGAAGTGTTTCTTGATTTCAGTAATAGAAAAGCTGGCAAAAATCAGAAGAATGGCTTCGACCGGCATTCGGTATCTTGCAAGACCAACATGGGTGAAGATATATATTGCTGAGATACTGGTCAGTACAAAAACGAGCACTAAAGACTGGTTTTTGTATTTATGGCGAAGGGATAATGCAATGCCGATGACACCTAATACCAGGAGTGGGAAATATATCAGAGTATTTACAGTTCGATACTTTAACGCATCGACAGAACCATTTATTTCAGGTGGAGCAAACCACCAGAAATAAATGGTTTTTGTGAATAGCAGGTTCACAAATTCCTTAGGGTTCTGCGCTATGAATATCAGCCCTTGTTTGAGAAAGTAGTCGGAACGTTCTATTTCAGTTTTTCTCCCGAGATCGCGTCTAACCTTTCTTGGTAGCGTATTGGTCATTAGTACGAAAAGGGGTTCTTTGCTTTGCACTACTTGATAGTAATCAGTGCCGGTTGCATTTGGATTATTACCGATCCAGAGATTTTTGCTGAACTGTGTTGTAACGGGAATTAGGCGATGGTGGATTCTGTGATTCCTGATTGTCCAAGGTACTAAGGTCACAAGAGTTACGAGAATAAGCAAACAGAATTTTCTGAATTCAATGGGCTTTTTTATCAGATACCAGATTATGAGCGCTGGGAAAAACGTAAAAGCGATGGGATTAGTCAATATAGATACGCCCAAGGATATACCGCAGAGTATGGCGATCTTCGAGGAGTTGTTCTTTAGTTTTAATATCAAGAGGATAGTCAGGCTTATGAAAAAGGCCAACCATACAGTAGGGGTCAACTTTGTTGAATAATAGATGAGAGGAGGATACAAAGATACTGCCAATGCGGTCAGGCTGGCAGCTGATTTACTAAATAGCAACAAGACTATCTTGTAGAGAATGAGTATGGTCAGAACCGATATGACGATTTGGATTATTTGGATGATCAAGTAAACCCAGTTCTTTTGTCCAAACTGAAAGAAGAAACTCAGATAGTAAGGGTATAGTGGAGCGTGGCTTGAGGTATTTTCTATATTGTGACTGAATTCATTGATGCGAGAAAAACCGCGACCATCTACGATATTTTCTGCGATGTCACCGTACTCCCACGCTTGCGGCGCTACATAGCTTTTTAGCGCAATCATTGATACGACCCTTATGCTGAAACCGAGGATGAGCAGTAGAATAATCCACTTGGATTGGTTTAGGAGTTTATCTGACTGCACTTGGATATTATATTTTTTGGCGCGCCCAAGTCAATACGTAGGTTTGAAAAAACCCGACTAAAGGATGGCAGAGAGTTCTCGGGGGAAGGGGAAAGTTGTTAGATCGGTGGATTCTGTGACAACCTTCCTCTCATATGAGAGGAAGGTTGTCTGATTTATTTAGTGTTTGAATTCCTCACCGTGCTTCATGATAATTTTCTTCTCTATCCTTTTGCCCATGGGTTTATGCATTTGCTCTCTTTGTTCAGGGGTAAGGATAGAATGGATCTTCAACTTTTGGTCTAACATAAGCTGTTTCATCTTCAGTTGTAGATCACTGATTTGTCTTGTAAGGTTCATGAGTTTGCTGCGGTTCGGGTTATCGGCTCGCATCTCTTTTTGCATATCAAGGTGCTTGAGTTGGATTTCAGCGCGCAGCGGGATTACTTTTTTCTCAACTTCGTACCTTGAGGTTTCAATCTCTTCTCGCTGCTCAGGGTTCAAATCAAGCATTTCTAATTTCAGCATGTGTCCGGCTTGATGTTTACCTTCTCGTCCGCCATGTCCTGGACAGTCGAATTCTTGTGCAAAACCATAAGATATTATGATCAAAAGCCCGATCAATACCAATAGGTTCTTTTTCATTCTGTACCTCCTTCTGTAAGATTTAGACTATTACCACGTGCAAATGGTTTAATCCTATGCGATTTAGTTTATTTCCACAATCCAGACTTTATCCATGATTACAGGAGTAGTTGGCCGGTCCATATGACCGGTCTTAACATTGCCGATTCGAGTAACAATATCCATGCCTTTGATAACCTCGCCTATGATTGTGTAACCACCATCGAGCCGGGGTTGTGGTTCAAGACAGATATAGAACTGAGAGCCATTTGTATTGGGACCGCTGTTTGCCATGGCGAGCGTTCCTTTCAGGTGGGTCAACTTTGACGATATTTCATCATCAATTCGGTAACCTGGTGAGCCAGTCCCGTCACCGCGAGGACAGCCGCCTTGAATCATGAAACCTCTGATAATACGGTGAAAAGTCAGGCCATTGTAAAAACCTTCATTAGTAAGCTTGACAATATTTGCTACATTGTTGGGTATTTCTTCTTTGTACATTCGTACAATGATCTCACCATAGTCTTTTACGTTTATATGCATGTACGTACCTTTTTCCAATGCTGCTTTGGTTTGTCCGTTTTTTGGCCCTGCACACATGACAAGAGCTAAAAGGACAAGGAATAGATATTTCATCTTACCTCCTTAGATAATATTAATGTATCATAATAGTCGAGCACTTGACAGGCGACATTGCGCCATGACACTTTTTGTGCAAATGCCCGACCGTCTTTGCTGAGACGGTTTCGGAGCTTATTGTCCAAAAGCACCCTGGATACTTTGTCTGCGATATCGGCAGGATTTTTAAAATTAAAGAGCAATCCATTCACGCCGTGTTCTATAACTTCATTGTATCCAGGTATATTTGATGCCACAACTGGTTTGCCTGCTGCCATTGCTTCGGTGAGTACGATGCCAAAAGTCTCGCCACCGGTTGCCGGTGAAACATAGACGTCGCACGTGGCGTAATATCGAGGGATGAGATGGCTTGGTACACGACCTTCAAAATATACTGAATCACGTAGCTTAATGGGGAGCGAATTCTTGTAGCGTTCAATGGACGCACCTGCTCCCACGACAATCAGTATCGCTTCTGGGTTCTTTTTCTTTATCAGTGGATATGCAGCGAGGAGATGATCCAAGCCTTTTCTCGGGTCTAACCTGCCTAAAAAAAGGATCTTCGGTACATTATCAGGGAACTTATCGAGAGCTGGAATTCCTGGGTTGAATCTTTCAGTGTCAATACCATAGGGGATTATTCTGTATGGTAGAGGGAAATGCGGATGCGTTGTCTTCCAGGCTGTTTTCGAACCGTATATTGCACCGTGCATTTTCTTCTGAAACCGGTGTTTGAAGATAACTTTGGCAAACCTGTATAGATTGATGCCGGTAAATGCCGTATGGAATGTTACCACATTGACTGCCGTGGAATAATAAAATGCCCAGTACGGAAGGTTCCAGCCTAAAGGTCCATTGGTGTGAATAATATCAAAATTCTGTTTCCGGATATAATCCCGAACTAACGAAGGTAATTTGGGGTGGAGGGTTATAGTTATCGTTGCTTTATTTGCTTTAAACAGATAGCACCTTCCAATCCTCTTGGTGTGAGGGTCATCATTGTAATCGGCAGAATATTTGGGTGCTAGAATGACTACATCATTGCCAAGTTTTCTCAAATATTTGCTCAGGAAATGCATGTATTCAGATACACCACCAGGGTGTGGGTAATAAGAATCAGAACAGATCAGTACTTTCAGATGTCTCAAAGCATTCTATAATAACAAGATAATGCAAAAAGTCAAATGCTATTTTAACAAAGCGAGGGCTTGAGATGGTTCAAAGATGGCTCAAGAGGGCGATGAATGACGACAAAGGAGAAATAGAAAATTTTTGAAGCCCTTTTAGCCTTTTATAAGCTCTTTTGAAATGTATTGACAAATAGCTTTCACTTTATATAATAAGACCTTGGACAGCAAACCTGTTCAAAGGAGGATATGCACGAAATGAAAAGTTATTCTGAAGAAGAGATGAAGAAACTTTTTGACGCTTCTTTTGTTACCGCAAGAGAGGGTGAGATCGTAAAGGCTTCAGTG
>JAUWGT010000096.1 GCA_030606265.1 Candidatus Stahliibacteriota bacterium
GTGTTTCTAAAACTTCCACTAAACTGATAAAGGCATGCATTGCTCCATCACTAATTGCTGTAAGAAAACCCACTAATATACCATCTTCTCTTGCAGTAACAATTAAATCAGAACCATTTAAAAGTTTTTCTTTCATCTTTAATGATGGAGGCGATTTCCAACCGCGAAAAAAACAGTCGAGTTCACCCGGCTTAATATTATCATTTATTTTATATTTAAACATTACTATATTTCAAACTCTCCGTTTCCAACATAAACAGACTTGCCACCAATTCTTACTATATATTTTTTATCTTTGATCTCACCTTTCATCAATATTTTTGATGGCCGACCCATTTCTATCCCCTGTTCATTTTCGACTTCAAAGGATTGTCCAAAAACATTATGTTTTAATAAATATCCTGTTAAAGGTCCTGCTGCAGACCCGGTAGCCGCATCTTCTATTATACCCAAATGTGGAGCAAAAAATCGGGTATGGAGCTCAGCACTCGGCTTCGTGGTTTCTCGTGTGAATAAATAAGGACCACAGGGTTTATTACCGAAGAGTTTCTTCAACTCGTTCGCATTTCCTTCTGCACGTTGTACTGCAGAAAGACTCTTGACCGGAATAATGAGCATCTTATTCCCTGTCGACACCTCTTCAATTGGCAAATCATCTGAAATATCTCCTGCTGACAAACCAATTAATTCTGCAATCTTTTTTTTATCTGTGTATTGAGCAAAAAATTCTGGTTCATTCTGAATCATCCAGATGACGTCGTTCCTCTTTTCAAGCGGGATAATACCAACTTTTGTCCTCAACTTCAATGTATCTTTTTTTTCATGCCATATATCTAATATATTCATAATTGAAAATGCAGTACCCAATGTTGGATGACCAGCAAAAGATAATTCTATGCCTATTGAAAATATCCTTATATCAAAATCTGCTGATGGATCACTGCTATTAAAAATAAATGTTGTTTCTGAATAATTAATTTCATTCGCTAATTTCTGCATTTGCTCAGTGGTCAACCCATTAGCATTTGGGAAAACTGCCAACTGGTTGCCTGAATAAGGCTTATCTGTAAAAACATCAATAAAAATACATTCTTTTCTCACAACTCCTCCCAATTGAATTTAACCACTTAGTAATTTACCGTTTTATTGATCCTGTTGTTCTGCTTTTTCTTCTTTGGGTTCGTAATGGAAAAATTGCATCGTTGAAATGCCATGCCCCTGGCTGACCGACCTAAGATCAGTAGCATAACCAAAGGACTTGGCTAGAGCCAAACTTGCGGTTATAATCTTCTCTTTCTTATTGCTTTCAATATTGAGGATCTTTCCTTTACGGGCGCTAAGGTCGTTTATCACATCACCCAGATATATTTCCGGCACAATAATTTCCAGGGACATGATCGGTTCAAGGAGGATCGGTTTGCCCCGCATAAAACCGTCCCTAAATGCCATCTGGGCCGCAACCTTGAAAGAAAGTTCTGAGGAGTCTGTAGCATGGTACGCTCCGTCGAGCACCTCGACCTCCACGTCGATCACACGATACCCCCAATACACCCCGATCTCAACCTGCTCGCGTATACCCTTTTCAATTGCCGGAATGAACTCTCTCGGAATAGCACCCTCTTTGATCTTATTTTTTATTGCTATACCTTTATTTCTTTCAGCTGGTGTGATTTTGATTGTTACAACACCATACTGCCCCCTACCTCCAGTCTGCTTTATGAATCTGCCTTGTGCAGTCACTGACTCAGTGATCGTTTCCCGGTAGGAAACCTGAGGTTTACTCACATTACATTCAACGCCAAACTCCCGTTTCAAACGGTCAACAATAATTTCCAGATGCAACTCACCCATACCAGCTATGATCCGCTGTCCAGTTTCGTCATCAGTCTTCACTTTAAATGTCGGGTCCTCGATTTGCAGATATTTGAGGCTGTTATCTAATTTTGAATCGTCCATTTTAGTCCTGGGTTCTAACGAAACGAATATCACGGGCTCAGGAAACTTCATCGGCTCAAAAGATATCGGATGTTTGGTGCTGCACAAAGTGTATCCGGTCTTGCATTCTCGGACACCGATTACCGCACCTATTTCTCCAACACCAAGGCTGCGCGTTTCTTCTCTCTTATTAGCATGCATCAACAATAATCTACCAATACGATCGATTCTCTTTGGCGGATAAATCAAGACTTTGTCACCGGCTTTTACTTCACCAGAATATACTCTGATATAGTAAAATAACCCAAGATGAGGATCGGTCTGTGCCTTAAAGAGAAATGCCGAAAACGGTTCATTGAGTGACGGTTTCCTGATCTCCTCTTTTGAAGTTCTTGGATCAAACGCCTTTACTGGTGGCATGTCAAGTGGTGATGGAAGGTAATCTAATACAGCATCAAGGAGTATCTGAACCCCCTTGTTTTTCAAAGCACTCCCGCACAAAACGGGAAAGAAACTCAAATCAATAGTCCCTTGTCTTATAACTGATATCAGCTTTTCAAATGGAAGGTCCTTTTTGGCAACATATGTATCAAAAAGATCCTCATCATGTTCAGCCAGCGTTTCAAAAGCCTCAGTGCGGTAAAAGTCAACTTGATCTTCATATCCTTCAGGGATCTTGGCTTCTTCATATTTCGCACCCGATGTTCCTTCTTCCCAATAATATGCTTTTTCCCTGAGGATGTCGATAATGCCGTGGAATTCATCATCTCCAACAATGGGTATTTGAAGAACCAACGGTCGCATTGATAGCTTATCTTTCATCTGTTTGAGAACTCGTTCAAAATCCGCGCCTACGCGGTCCATTTTGTTAATGAAGGCAATACGCGGTACCCGGTACTTATCAGCCTGATGCCACACTGTCTCGCTCTGCGGCTGCACACCGCCCACTGCACAGAATATCGCGATCAGACCATCCAGTACTTTCAGTGACCGCTCCACCTCGACCGTGAAATCAACATGACCCGGCGTATCGATGATATTAACACGGTAACCTTTCCAGTATGAAGTAGTTGCAGCAGAGGTGATCGTGATACCCCGTTCTCTTTCCTGCTGCATCCAATCCATGGTTGCCGAACCTTCGTCGACTTCGCCCATCCTCCTGATCTTCCCCGTGTAGAATAGCATTCTTTCGGTAGTCGTTGTCTTACCGGCATCGACGTGTGCGGCAATCCCTATGTTTCTTATTTTTCTGAGTTCAGTCATGTTTTTTAGTATAGTTAGAATTTGGGTTTAGTCAATGCGTGGACATAGCATCGGTGGAGGTTGCGGTTGAGAAATGCGAAAGGGAATCGAGTGTGGGTTTCGAAAACGTCTAACGCCAACGAATCGTCTTTCGCAACCGAAAAACGCCGATCTCCAACTGTCTTACAAAGGTATCCTGCGTTCTCGTTTAACCGCTGATTTTATTTCTTTTCCATTGTATCGACCGACGGCAATCGGGGCTTTCTTGTATGAGAGAATAATAAATCCCTTTTCAAGATGTGCCGTGGGAACTACCTTTACAATTTTTCCCCGTAGGAATTTTTTCATTTCATCTTCTTCGGTTTCATAAAAATTTCGTGTAGGATTCTTGCCGAAAAGTTGGACAAAATCATTGTCTGCTTTGATCTCTTGGCCATATATCTTGCCGACTTCCAACCCTCTCCTGATCGCCTTCATTTCCCAGAATGAATACGCCTGGGGTGTTGCTATATATGATAAATCATTTTCCTGGAAGACTGCATAACCTTGAAACCGTTTCACCGCAATACCGAACCTTCTGCAAAAAAAATCAATTGCTGATCCTTGAAACTCGATTTTCCCCATGTACTCAACACGATGTCGGCAGACCCCCATTTTGGTGATCTTGGCAACAAAAAATGGCGCGGTGTCATTATCCTGGGGAAGAATCCGCGCGCAAGAAGCTAATCGCTTATCAAAAGTCTCGCCCTGCCATTTCGTAATACCTGAACGTGTCTTGAAATGCGGAATGGAAATTGGCATAAGATCTGCTTCAGGAAACCTCTGCAGTAAGTAGGCAATAACCGCTTCGTTTTCTTCCGGCGCAATCGTACACGTAGAATAGACCATGGTGCCGCCGGAACGCAGTGCTCGGAACCCAGATGTGATTATCCCTTTTTGGATCTTCGCCATAACCGCGATATTTTTCAACCCCCAATGAGATAGCACTGCCCTGGACTTCCTTATTGTACCTTCCGCACTGCACGGTGCATCGATCAATATACGATCAAAGTAATCAGGTAAAACCCGGTCAATTTTTTGTCCGCGCAAACTAATTACTGCTTCGTTAAGCAAACCGCATCTCTTGATATTATGTAGCAAACCAACTATCCTCTTTCGATTCATTTCATTGGCAACGAGTAATCCCTGATTCTTCATTGCCTGACCTATCTGTGTCGCCTTTGAACCTGGTGCGGCGCACAGATCAAGCACCACCTCACCTGGCTGTGGATCGAGCACAGTAACCGGAACCATCGAAGCAATTTCCTGGGCATATATCAAACCCAAACTGTGGGTGATATGATTACCCAACGAGCACTTTTCCCGAAGAAAATATCCATCACTGTAAAACGGAAGTGGTTCGGTTTTCAGATCTTTTAAAAGCAACAATATACTGTCTTTTTTTGCTTTAAGCGTATTGATACGGAAAGATTTCTTCAGCGGTCTGTTTGCATACTCCAGGAAGCCGCTAAAGTCAGGGATGATATCCTTATATCGAGAATAGAGTTGTTCAATCTTCATGTATCCGCAGTGCCTTTTTTAAACCCAACAACTCATCATGGGTCAACCGTCGAACCTCGCCCTTTCGTAAACGTCCCAAGGACAAAGGACCAATGGCGATCCTGCGGATAGTACGCACCGGATGACCGATACGTTCAAACATCCTTTTCAGCTGACGATACCTACCCTCTATTAAAATAACCTTAAACACTGTATTGCCTTCAGTCTCGCGCTCTGTAATTATTTTTGTCGCTAAAGTCCGTACCCCTCCTTGAATTTTGATACCTTTACGAAGCCGCTCCAACGCCTTTTCACTCGGATGCCCTTTAACCTTAACCCGATAAATTTTAGGCAAGTGGGTACGTGGATGCATAACTTGATTGGCAAGTTCGCCATCATTAGTCAATAAAAGCAAACCATCAGCATCCCAATCAAGTCGACCAACCGGAAACACACGCAACCGAATTCTATTAGCACGGAGCAAATCAGCAACCGTGGTCCTGCCCTGCGGGTCATCAAGCGATGTGATAACCTGAGCCGGTTTGAATGCAAGAAAATAGCACTTTGGGACATCAAGCGGTCGCAACAACCTATCATCAACCTTTATGTGATCATTATCCACATCCGCACGTGATCCGAGTTTATCGACCACTCTACCATTAACCTTAACGCGACCTTGTAGTATCAATTGCTCCGCTTTTCTGCGTGATGTAATACCAGCCCGCGCGATTATCTTTTGCAAACGCTCAAGACCCATATGCCATTATTCTATCGGCAAACCATGAGAAGTCAATACTCTACAGGGTGACCGAAAATGCCGAAATTTGTAGGAGTAGAGCCTTTAGGCTCGCCCCGTTAAATAAAGGTATAGAAAAATGTTTTTGGTATACTGAAATTAGTATTTAAACGGGGCTCGTTAAATGTAATCGAATTTCGAAATATTTTTACGGACGTAAACGCCCTACTCCTTATTCTCGCTCAACCTGTCTAAACCTAACACCATCCCTTCACCCCCCCCTGAACAATAGTCGCCCGATTCATCGGGCATTGTCTGATAAATCCCGCAATCCTGTTTGTAGAATTACAATACGAAGCGGGATAAATCACTTATCCGCCTCAGGCAGAGACAACTACAGCGCTTCTCCAATCCGCCATGCTGCGTGGCGGATGTGTCTGCAGCCGACCTGTCTCGAATTATGATGAGAGGAGGCGTGTCTTCAACGGAGTGTGTACTCAGTTCGCGAATGCGAACATGATCCCAGCGTAGGGCTCTCTACCGCTGCGAACCTGTCTCGAATGGTCATCACCGCGCGGGTTTTCTGCATATGCCAAGGATACCAACACCGTACACAAAAACCCCACTAAGGCAACAAAGATAGAAAACCGGACAATGCCGCTTACTCTTTTGTAGAAATTCATCTCTACCTCCTTTCTGTTGAAATCACGTTCCGCGTCTCTATATTATGATACACCGATTATCCGGAAATATTCCCAAAAGCCCCTTCCTCTTCCCCAGTCCCTTAACGAAATTGACCTTTAACGTATTTCTCCAGACCACTGATGACCGGTGATGAAAATCTACTTCTTTCCCCTTTTTTGATTTCATTTAAAACATCCCTCGGGATTTTGGGAACTCGATATCTCCGGTTTGGTGTAATTGCTGCATTATAGGCATCACTCACTGCCACTATTTCTGTTTCCAAACTGATACCCTTCTTACCTTCTGGATAACCACTGCCATCTATCCTTTCATGATGGTTCTCTGCTATCTCTGCTTCATCATCTAATCCCAGTTTCCTAAGCATCCTCCCGCCTTCAGTTGGATGAACCTGGAGTATCTCCCAATCAAGATCATCTAACGGTGCAATCTTGTTGAGTGAGTACCAGGGAATTGCACATTTCCCAATATCGTGTAGCAAAGCGGATGTCCCTATGAGTTGAATTTCATCGCGTTTTAAAGACAATGCTTCTGCTATTCCTACAGCTGTCTTTTTAACATTTTCTGAGTGCTCACTGCCCAGGTACCAATCTTTTAATCTCAAGACTTTCAACAAATAATCAAATAGTCCCTTTTCCTTGAAGAATATATGGATATCTTTCATTCCTTTATGACTTGCAAGAATGTTATAAACATTGAGACTATCTCTCATCATTAGTGTTTCAGCAAGTGTATTCCCATAATATCCTGCATCTTCGAGTGAACGAATCATTAACTCTATACTCTTTTCCTCATACCCTTTGTTTGCTAATATAAGGGCTTTTATTCGATGATAACTTGGTTTTATGAATCTTCTAACAGTCTCACTTGCATCCCTAATTATTCCTTCAAGGATTTCATCAGCTTTTTCTGTTTCATCTCTTCTTGCTTTTACTTCGGCTTTATTTAGCAAAGTGAGAAATCTTGCATATTCTGATTCGGTTTCTTCCATTTTTGCTTCAGCAATACCTAATATCCGTTTTAATTCCTCATCATGTTTTCTCGTCCTTTCTGTAAGAAGCAATGAATCTATATAATTATTAGATATCAATTTGAGTGCCCAGAGATATTCCTTTCCTACTGTACTTTCAAACTGGTCAGGATTGAACTTCTTTATTGCTGCAATTGCTTCTTGATAAACTCCATTTGCATCACTGTAATTCTCACGATAAAGGTGCATTGTACAAGCATAATTATTGAGAAACAAAGGTAAGAACAACAGAAATCTTTCTCCATTTTTTAATTCTTCACAGAAATTTTTTGTTTCCTTTTCAATGCTTCTTGTTGGATATCCAAGATTGGCAAATGCCCCTGCTAAATACATTTGTTTCCAGAACATCTTTTCATTTCCGTTATGCTTATAATAATGTGCATCTGCTTTCATTATTTTATAGGCTTCCATTGGAGCACCAAGATCCCGAAGCTTTCTGCCTACCTCAAGGGACTTTGGATCTTCATTTCTGTCTTTCTTTCTAATGAAATCAAGATAATCAGATAATCTTTCTGTAAAATCCTTAAACATACCATCTAAAATATCGTCGGGTGAGTTAAAGCTTTTTAGGTATTCAAGAAAGATCTCCCCCATAACTAATTCTAATCCTTTTTGCCAATATAGTCAAGTAGTTACTGACGGTGGTGATGGGGTCACCTATGAAAGAGTCCGTGGGGACGGTGTCTCTCAACGAATTCGAGCTCACACCATCCCCGTTCTGCGCTCCATTTGACAAAAGAGAAAAAGTGATTATACTAAATTATGGAACGTCGGGGTAGGTTGGAACGAAATCGTATGAAGAAAGAAAATAGTGCAGTTGAAGCCATTGAACTCACCAAGACGTTTGGTAATATTACGGCGGTAAACCACATCTCTTTTGCTGTAAGAAAACGTGAATTCTTTGGCTTTCTCGGTCCCAATGGTGCTGGAAAAACTACCACGATCAGAATGCTCATTGGGCTTCTTACCCCTGACTCAGGTGATGTTCTTATAGATGGCATTGACGTAAGAAAAAACCCCATTAAAGCAAAGATGAAGATGGGGGTGATTCCAGAAATGGGAAATATCTATGTGGATTTGACCGCAAAACAGAACATAATATTATCCGGTAGATTCTATGGCTTCCCTAAAAAACTCCTTGAGGAAAAAGCAAATGAACTCCTCGCCCAATTTGAGTTATATGAAAGAAAAAATGACCTCGTCAAGAATTTCTCAAGAGGCATGAAACAAAGAGTGAATATTGCAAGCGCAATTATCCATAACCCTGAAATCCTATTTCTTGATGAGCCGACATCGGGATTAGATGTTCGAAGTCAGCGATTGATTAAAACAATTATAAATCAGATGAATGAAAAGGGGACGACCATTTTTCTGACCACCCACAATATCGAAGAAGCAAATCAGTTATGTACAAGGATCGCTATTATTCACAAAGGTGAAATAGCTGTTATCGATAGCCCAGAGAAACTGAGAAGCACTTTCGATACAACCCAATCAGTTGAGATGTCTTTTGACAAAACTTTTGACGATAAACTAGTGGAAGAAAATGAGTTGGTAAACAGGGTAGAAAAAATAGGTGATAAATGGAAATTATATACAAATAATCCGGACCGACTGGTCAAGCATCTCACCAAATATGCTGAAGAACATGGATTAACGATTATCTCTTTGGAAATATGCCGGCCAAGTCTGGAAGATGCGTTCGTGAAATTCACTAAGCCATGAAAGTTAAAAACCTGAATACACAATTTTTCCGTGGTATAATCGTTACGACGGAGAAAAATATTATGATTTATTAC
>JAUWGT010000025.1 GCA_030606265.1 Candidatus Stahliibacteriota bacterium
CCCGTTTCTATCATTATACTTCTTACAAAGGAAACGGGATCCCGATTCCTTGAAATTAAAATATATAATGGGAAATCGGAACAAATCCCCCTGCCCCGATTCTCAGAAACGGAGCAGGGGAGAAAAATAGATAAAAAAATAATAGCAATTATAAATGTGGGTCTCCCGTTCCTTAGGAACGAGGATTCTGGTTCACGCCGAAGGAGGGAATATGTCCTGGCAAGAAGAGTTCAAGAAAAATATCACTACTATTGAACAACTCAAAGAATATATCGATCTAACGCCCTTTGAACAAAAACAACTAAAAAGGGTGATCGAGAAACATCCCATGAGTATCACCCGCCACTATTTGTCATTGATCGACAAGAAAGAACCAAATGATCCTCTTCGGAAAATGATAGTCCCTTCAGTTGAGGAATTTAGTTTGTCAGGTTCATGGGACCCAAGTGGCGAGATGCAAATAACAAAAATGCCCGGACTACAACACAAATATTCACCCACTGCCCTGATCTTGTCAACTAGCCGTTGTGCTGCTTACTGCCGGTACTGCTTTAGAAAAAGACTTGTTGGTTTATCAACCGGGGAAATCATTGAGAAGTTCGACGAAGCTGTTAACTATATCAATCAGCATAAAGAGATTACAAATGTCTTGATTAGCGGCGGCGACCCGCTGATTTTGCCGACCGAAATGATCGATAATTTTCTAGGCAAACTTTTTGCTATAGAACATTTGCATTTTATGAGAATCGGCACAAAAATCCCGGTAATTTTCCCGGATCGTATACTCCAGGATGAAAGCCTCTTATCTGTGCTGAAAAAATATTCAACTCCAAAAAAAAGATTGTATATAAGTACCCAGTTCAATCATCCCCGGGAATTGACTGAAAAATCAATACGCTCAATTAATAAACTCCTGCGCAGGAGTATTATCATAAATAACCAAACTGTACTTCTGAAAGGTGTGAACGATGACCCTGAAATCATCGCCGATCTGCAAAACAAGTTATCCGGTATCGGCATTATCCCCTATTATATATTTCAATGCAGACCTGTAAAACGAGTGAAACAAAGTTTTCAGGTGCCGCTTTATAAAGGATGGATGATAGTAAGTAAAGCAAAGCATAAACTCAACGGTCACAGCAAGAGATTCCGATATGTAATGTCACACCGCACTGGCAAGATCGAAATACTGGGTATTATCGATGATGAAATGTACTTCAGATTTCATGAAGCAAGAGACCCAAAGAATTTAGGTAGGCTTTTCAAGCGTAAGATCAACTATACTGCAGGCTGGCTAGACGAACTTTAATGGACATTAGAAACAGAAGAAGAAAAATCATCATCCACGGTCTGCAAGCACAGTTAATCGTAGCTATTTTAGGTTTGGTATTTGGCATTTCTCTGATCCTGCTCGTTTCACTGTATTTAATACTAAAAAACAACCTTGCAAACTTACCCATTGCTGAAGAACTCATCCAGGAAGCAATGAGGGCTTCTATATGGCCAGTCGTAATAATTGGCATTGTCCTGTTTATCGGGTCTGGCTGGTCAATAATATTGATTACGCTCAAGATTTACGGACCGCTTTATCGACTCCGGAAATATATAAAAAAGATAAGTACCGGTGAAATAACCCCTGAACTGGAATTTCGCAGGGGTGATGCGATCAATGGACTTCAGGAAATCTACAATGACCTACGTCAGAGCATGAAAAAAACTCTGCATTATGATTATGGAGCTATGGTCAAAATATTTTCAGAACTCCAGAATATTTTGGACAAGATGTATGAGAAAAAGACCTATAACCATGAGTTATACAATTCACTCCAGGAGGTCTGCAGTAAATTAGCTAAAGCACTTGATATAACATCTGAGGCTATAGAATCAGAGGAAAAAAAATAGCATACCGGAACACAATCAACTACGCCAATTTGTCTTTAACGAACCGGGCAACATCAGCCGGTGTTTCACCAACCTTGATACCACATGCCTCGAACACCTTAACCTTTTCTGCAGCGGTGCCTGAAGTACCAGATATTATTGCTCCAGCATGACCCATACGTTTATCAGCTGGTGCAGTCTTGCCTGCAATGAAACCAAAGACAGGCTTTTTGAAATATTTCTTCACATACTCTGCAGTATCTTGTTCATCCCGACCACCAATCTCGCCGACCACTACAACTGCTTCAGTGTCGTCATCTTTGGCAAAAAGCTCTAAGCAATCGATGAACTTGGTCCCGATTATGGGGTCACCGCCGATGCCGATGCATGTTGACTGACCAAGTCCGGTTTTTGTAATATGGTCGACTATTTCATAGGTTAGTGTCCCGCTTCGCGATATAACGCCCACGCTACCTTTTTTAAAGATATTACCGGGTAAGATACCAACCTTTGCTTCACCGGCAGAGACAATACCAGGCGAATTCGGTCCAACAAGACGACAGTCTTTACCCTTGAGATAAGCAGTGATCTTGACCAGTTCAATTGTCGGCAACCCCTCAGCAACACACACGACTAATTTCACACCAGCATCAATTGCTTCGTAAACCGCCCCCGTTGCAAATTTGGCAGGGACAAAAATGACTGCGGCATTCGCCTCGGTTTTCTTGACCGCCTCGACCACCGTATTAAAAACTGGCACACCTTCGACCTCTTTGCCGCCTTTACCTGGAGTCACGCCCGCAACAACCTTGGTCCCATATTTTATCATCTGGCCAGTGTGGAAACTCCCATCGCGGCCAGTTATCCCCTGCACCACAAGCCTGGTGTCCTTGTTAATCAATATACTCATCTGATCGCTCCTTTCAGCCTATTTAAGTAGTTCGATCGCCTTTTTCGCCCCGTCATCCATGCCCTGGGCAAAAATCAAACCTGCTTCTTTCAGTATATCCATTGCCTTATCTTCATTTGTACCAGTCAAGCGGGTAACAATCGGCTGTTTAATATTGAGTGCCTTTTTGGCTACCAGAATACCATTGGCCACATCATCACAGCGGGTAATTCCACCAAAGATATTGAAGAATATTACCTTCACATTCTTATCGTTCAGCAGAATCTCCAACGCATTTTGGACTTTTTGAGGTGAAGAAGATCCACCAATATCAAGGAAGTTCGCTGGTTCACCGCCAAAGTGTTTTACTAAATCCATAGTTGCCATTGCCAAACCAGCACCATTGACAACGCAACCGATATTGCCATCGAGTTTTACGTAACTTAGATCCGATTCTCGCGCCCGCAGTTCATTCACATCTTCGCTCTCACGATCACGCAGCAGTTCAATATCTGGATGTCGATAAAGCCCATTGTCATCAAAATTGATTTTTGCATCAAGGGCAATAAGTTCCCCTGAATCAGTCACAACGAGTGGATTTATTTCAGCCAGAGATGAATCAAGTTCAATGAACATTTTATACAGTTTTTCAGCAATTTTGGCACAGGCAAAAGCTGTTTTAGGGTCATCATATAAAAACAGACCTATTTGACGTGCCTTGTGCGGCAAAAATCCGACTAAGGGATCAGCATAGACTTTGAATATCGCCTCAGGTTTTTTTCGAGCAACCTCTTCAATCTCAACACCACCTTGTTTACATGCCATCATGACAGTCTTTTTCGCAGTACGGTCATTTATGATGCCCAGATAAGCTTCGCTGGCTATGGAAATTACCTGAGATACCAATACTTTTTTTACTGGAAGCCCCTTGATCTCCATACCGAGGATCTGCTTGGCATATTCATTTACTTCTTGTTCAGTTTTAGCTATCTTTATACCACCGGCCTTGCCGCGACCGCCGACATGCACTTGTGCTTTGATAACACAGGGCAAGCCGAGTTCAGTCGAAGCCGCGATAACCTCATCAATGCTTACACACATCTTCTCTTTGGGTGTTGGAATGTCGTATTTATTGAAGATCTCTTTTGCCTGATATTCGTGGACTTTCAATATACCTCCTTGGTGGCAAATACCTAAAATTTTTGAGTGTATTTTTAATGGTCAAAAATACACTATAGCATAATCATAATAGCAGCAAAGTCAACACTTGGCCTAAACCCGGTCTAATGGGGTCAAATTTCTATCTCTGTAATCAGAAGAGCAATGAGTGTTTTTCCAAAGCTTACCACACAACCCTGACTCCTCTTCACTTATCTGGAACATTGATTTGTCATTGCGCCTGTTGAAAATATCGAGTATAACGAGATGTCCGCCTTTTGAGTGGCGGAAGGAACGAGATTCCTCACTACGTTCGGAACAAGCTGCGCAATGTCCCAAGTAAAGTAAAGCGTTGAAAAAACATGATGTTGTTCATTCGAGGTATGCTGAGATTGCCACGCTCATCCTGCTCATAGGCAGGATTCGCTCGCAATGACAAGAAGCATGGGGTTTTAAAAGAACCATATTGACAATGCTTTGAAAAAAGTGGAGAGGAATCTCCACACAACCCCCTTGACAAGTAATCTGTTCTTGTTAAAATGAATAGTAAGTATAGAATGTTCTCTTGATATGCTTACATTTAAAACACATAATATAATAGCATTCAGGTTTAAATCTGAATGAAAGGAGGCAAGAATATGTCAAAGAAATACTGTTTTCTCCTTTTCCTGATACCCTTTTACCTATTCAGCAGCGAGCTCAACCAAACAGTGTCATTCTCCATACAAAATCTCCAGTTCAAAGAATATAATGGTTATGATGTCGTCCGATTAGAAGGCTGCACACCAATGACCGCTATCAGTGAACCAGAACTAGTTGTGAAACCTCTCTCAGTGCTCATACCTGCTGGCGCGATGGTCAAACGTGTCGAAGTCATTGCTTCAGAAAAAGTAGCCGTCATGGGTAATTATAATATATTACCCGCGCAAATCCCTGAGCCAATTTCACTACCCAATAGCCAACCCTTTATTGAACCAAATAGGGCAATCTACTCAGCTACGAGTGAATACCCCGGGATACTTGCTGAACTCACTCATATCGGGACAAAAGGAGGTTTCAAAATAGCGACTATCGCAGTCTATCCGCTTCAATATGTACCTAAAACAGGCAAGCTCTTTCTTTACACGAACATCACGTTTAACCTAGTCTATGAGCAGGACAATATCGCACCTGAGACGGTATGGAAGAAAGAATATGATTATCAAAAAGAAGCGGTCAGGAAATTAGTGATTAATCCTGAATATATTGAACAATGGAGCCCCATAGTAAACGAATGCGTACGACAAATGAGCATAAGCGAAAATGGTCGGGTTTTTGATAATCCTGAATATGCTATAATGGTTGATGATACGTACGCATCATATTTCGAACCCCTGAAAGAATGGAAAACAAGAAAAGGGGTTGCCACTGAGATATTCCTCGAAAGTTGGATTCTAGCCAACTACTCTGGTGCAACCAATGAAGACAGGGTCAGAAACTTCATCATTGATTATAATACAAATCATGGAACCTTCTACTTTTTGTGTGGAGGTGACTGGGGTATTTTCCCGATGAAAGCAGTGAACACGGTTGATGACCCTAATACACCGAGTGATTTCTGGTATGCTGATTATGACGACGATCTATACACTGATGTATATGTTGGAAGGGCTTCAATAGGTACTGCTGCTGAAGCAGCAACCTTTGTAAATAAGGTCCTCAAATACGAAAAGGAAACACCGGTAACATGTTTCCATGAAAAGATATTCCTCCCCGCCTACTTATTGTGGAGCGGATATGGTTGTCCAGTCAACGATACTATTGCCTTATATGATCCAACATCATGGCTTGATGCTAAGCGTTACGACGAGTTAAACCCGTTATCATCAGCTGAAATAAGTGATTCCTTCAATGTCGGCTATGGTTATACAAATATTGCCGCTCACGGCGCATGGAATCAGTGGGGTGGTACCAGCTACCACACCAATGCTAATGCTGATGCCTTGACAAATGCACCGCCATTAACCGGTATTATTACTGCGATCTGCTGTAATATTGGCGAGCTTGACTATGGCAGTGATTGCTATGTAGAACATATGATGAACAACCCCAATGGTGGTAGCGCTGCGTTTTGGGCTAATAGCCGGCATGGCTATGGTCAGATCGACTCTTATGGACGTTCTGAATGGCAATGTATCTGGTTCTATGATGAGTTAACCAATAATGATACATATAATATTGGTAGGACTGTTGGTGCTGTTAATGACCGGTGTGCACCTTATGCAGGAGGCGATGACTATGTCTTCCACTGCATGAATTGTTGTGTGCTCTTTGGTGACCCGGAACTGTGCCAATACTCTTACTATCCTGACGTGTTGACTGGCACGCACAACTCAGTTATCCCGCTGGGCACTGGAACATTTGATGTAACCGTGACTGACACAAGAGCACCGGTTCAAGATGCTATCGTGTGTCTATCTTGTAAGACCGACACTATGTATCGCGTCGGCTATACCAATGCATCAGGCGTTGCCAGTTTCAGTACTAATCTAGCGATAGAAGGTGATACGGTTTTCATTACTGTAACGAAAAAGGATTACATACAGTATGAGAGTTATGCAATAGTAACCCTTGTCGGTGTCAACGAGTCAGATAATACTGGAGTGTATGCCTTCGGGCTAATGTTACCGAATCCAAATCCAGCTAAGGATCGATTAGACATTACTTACACGATTGCCAGAGATCAAAGCATTTCACTCAGATTGTTTAATACTGCTGGCCAACTCGTAGCGACACTTGCTAGCGGCAGGGAAACTGCTGGAAAACACACTATGACCTGGCAACGTCACAAGGCGCTTTCATCTGGTATCTACTTCTTAAAACTGACCGCCGGGAAAGAATCAACAGTACAGAAGGTAATTTTCATTAAAGACTAACCAAGAAAAGTCCCGCCCTTATCAGGGCGGGACTTTCTTTATCGAATAACATAAGGTCCAGCACCCCTACAACCTGTGAAGACAGCAATCAAAAACTTTGCCGCCAGTCTAATCATAATTATCCTGTTCATCTGTGCAGTTCACCTGCCCTTTTCTTCAAAACATCAAGAAATTGAAATCTCGTATCCTGCAGACACCTATTTCAAAAAAGGTCTTGGTTTCTTGTCTCTTAATTCTCTACCCCCTGCAGTAAGGGCTTTCAAATCAGCCATTGTCTATCAACCGTCTTTTGCCCCATTCCATTATTATCTTGCTCTTGTATATGAAAAACAAAATAAATCCGAACAAGCACTAAATGAATACCATAAGGTTACAGAAATCGACCCTGAATTCTACCGGGCATTTTACAACCTCGGCAAGATGCTCGGAAATGCTAAAGAATATCATTCTGCCATTACTGCACTTAGACGGGCAGTACAACTGAACCCCTATTATGTTAGCGCATTCAATGATCTGGCTAAAATGTATGTTGAAATCGGAGACCCCGAAAGTGCAGAAAAGATCTATGATTACCTGAAAAGGTTTGGTCTGGATGAATAAGATCATCACAAAAGAAAGAGCACTCCTTGTTCTCATTTTTCTGTTTATGGTAGGGTTCAAGGTGCAGGCTATTTACCGTGGTCAAAATTTCAACTTGAAAGACGATACCGGGTTCTTTTGGACCGAATCAGCGCTCCAACAAAGAACTGCCAGATTAATAGCGACCAATGGCCGGCTGCCGACATCAGACAAAAAAGCTCAATATCCTGAAGGATTAGAATATCAAACTCGATTGACTGTTCTCATGGAGATTACTTCGGGCTATATCTATCGATTGTTTATTCCAAAAACCGTGCCCTTTCACTTTTATCTCATTATTTTTATATCAATCTGGTCTTCTTTGTCGATCATACCTCTTTATTTATCAATAGATTTATTGACCAAAAATAGGATTTCAAGTTTGTTTGGATGCATGTTCTATGCTTTAACGCCTGCTGTCTATATCACAGTAACCGCACCCGCTTTTGAATTGCAGGATTTTGTGCTGCCTTTGATTTTTGCACATTTATATCTCTTCGCACGTGCAATGAAGACAAACAAGACTGTGAGGTATTCATATGCAGCTCTATCAGGTGCGTTCTTGTTTGTAGCACTGATTTCATGGCACCTTACGCAGTTTTACTACGCGCTATTCGTACTGTTTATTATTGTCATCGCATTTTTTACACCAGCAACAGATATAAAACCATTTTATGTGATCGCGGGCATAAGCACCTTAGCCGGTTTGTTTGTCCCAGTACTTCAAACAGCCGGTTTCTTATTTTCTTTTTCCATGCTCATGTCTTATGGTGTTATCGTCAGCTTGTTAATCCCAGACAAAAATGCCCTGTTAAGAAAAATTTCCTTATTAGTATGCGTCGGTATAGCAGTTGTTTTAACAACATTTGTTGCAACCACGAGAATTCCAGAATACGGCTATGTCTATGGCTTAATGCTTGAAAAAATCAAACATTTCGGCATAAGACCTCCTGACCCAGCAAAGCTATCCTGGGAAACTCTCGTCATGTGGGTTTCGCCATTTACAAGTCCTTCGATCAAGGAAATAGTTTTATCTATTGGTATGCTTTTAGTTGTTGGACTTGGCGGGATCGTTATAAATCTAAAAAGACTTTTCAAGAAAATGATCAATACATACGATGGGCTTTTCCTTTTCTTCACCGCGGCATTTCTTCCCTTGTATCTTCTGCTCATCAGGTTGGACGCTTTCCTCATCTGGTTTTTGTCATTACAGGCTGCATATGTGTTCCGATTTCAAAAAAAGGGTTTTCGTCTTGTCCTTTTATTATCTTTGTGCATCAATGCTCTTCTCCTTTTGAACCAACCATTGAAAATACTTGGGCCAGAGCACAATTATTTGCTCGGAGTTATTAAGTATATCAGAAATACAACTCCAGCAGATGCGGTCGTGCTGACCAGTTTTGCCTACGGACCATCAATAATCACTTATGCAGAACGGTCAATAATACTCCATCCTAAATTTGAAGCCAAGAATATGACTGCAAAAGTAAAGTCGTTCGAACACAACATCTTCGAGTCTGAAACTGAGTTCTATGAATACTGTATGACTTATGGAGCAGATTATTTCATTTATCAGGCTGACATGCTATTGGCACACGGTTCTGAATCTATTAGATATCGTACTCACAACCTGACTCTAAACAGAGACTGTATTGCCTATGAATTGCATTTTAAACCAGGGGACCTGGACCATTTTGAACTAATATACTCAAACCCGCATTATAGGGTATACCGCATTCTGAAGCCGGGTGATTGGCGACACGGCAAATCAAGCGACTATTTCAGGATCTATGATGAAAAAATCGTTGATTTAAGCACCTTGGGAATATTTTAAAGAGTTCTTTATGGAGAGATTAAAATATTATTTTAAATCAGTGCGCTGGTTTGAAATCGCTGTGCGCATGGGTGCACCAGTTATTGCAATCCTTATCGCTCTACCAGCATTCGATCTGGTCACGGGTTTCAAAGCCCTGCATGCTTTCATTGCCTTTTTTCTTTTATGGGCACATGGTTACACATTCAATGAATGGGGTGGATATAGTTTTGACAAGCTGGATGCGTCAAAAGCAAAAACGCCACTCCTTGCCGGGCATGTGTCATCCAATGAGTTCCTGATTTTTTCGATTACCTTTGCTGCGATAAGCGTTGTTCTATATACAATGTTGGATATGAAGTTTCTTATTATTGTCTTCTTTGATATTATTATGGGGATATTATATGTTCATCCAAAAATACTCTTAAAGAATGTACCGATAGCTTCTTTTGTTATCCTCTTTATCGTTTCGGTAAATGATTTCCTGCTCGGCTGGTTAGTCTTTTCTCCGAGTATTACACAAGGACTGTTAATTGGGATATATTTTGGCTTATTGGGTATCACTGGACAGCATTTTCATGAGGCAGGCGATTGTGATTCTGATAAGAAAGCAAATATCAGGACTAATGCAGTAAGATTCGGTAAGAAAAATATCTTTATCATAGGTTTTATCTTCTATACACTTTCCTGCATATATTTTATACTCCTTTCGCTCCTTCAGATCATCCCGCAATATTTATACACGGTGCTCTTAATAACCTACCCGATCTATTTTGTCATCTTCTACAAATGTTTGAAATCTAGTATGGGCTCTTCAGATATACACTGCTTTGTTAGAAGATATAGACAACTCTATGGCTTTATTGGACTATGTTTTATGATTCTATTGTTTTTTGGAATTTAAATATCGAATAAAGATTTATCCTCCATTAGTGATACGATATTTGATTGCAGGAAAAGTATCGGCATTTCTGTTGCGTTATTTAACAGTGCCCGTCGTATTTTGAAGTCTTGAGGGTCAGAACTTCTGAACTTCCCAACTTCTTAAGTTCATCTTTGCCCGTTAACTGAGATCATCAGTCCATTCAGGCACATTAACCCTGAATATTGTATCTATGGTCTGTCTGAACCCCTCATCAAGTCCGCATCTTTCTAACTCGGTCAAAGCGTGTCTGTATTCTTTAGTAGTGATACGCCGGTCTATATCAGGAACCTGACTGGCTTTATAGGTTGGATAGTACTGGGCCATGACGTTCACAACAGTGTGGACTGAGAGGTGTTGACTGACAAACTCAAAGCATGTCCTACTGCCGGCGATATCGTTGGGCAACACAAGATGTCTTATCAAAAGACCTCGTTGGGCAATGCCATTTTTCACTTTCAAATCACCTACCTGTCGATACATCTCTTTCAGCGCCGGTCTAACAATATCCCAATAATCTGGCACTATTGAATATTTTTCAGCGTGTTCATTATCAGCATACTTAATATCCGGCATATAGATATCAATGACCCCTTCAAGCAGCTTAAGGGTTTCAAGCGATTCATAACCACCGCAATTATAGACGATGGGGATGTTCAATCCCTTATCTTGTGCAAGCGCTAGCGCCTTTACGATCTGCGGTACCCATGGCGTCGGTGTCACAAAATTTATATTATGGCAACCCAGATTCTGTAACTTAAGCATCATTTCGCCAAGCTCTTCCAATGTCGCCTCTCGACCCATGCCGAGTTGACTGATTTGATAATTTTGGCAAAATACGCAATGCAAATTGCAGTTAGTGAAAAAAATCGTTCCCGAACCATGTCTTCCTACAAGCGGCGGCTCTTCTCCGAAATGTTGATGAAATGATGAAATCTTAACTTTTATCCCGGCACTGCAATTACCGCTTTCGCCATCCAGCCTTTTAGCCTTGCATGCGCGTGGACAAATCCGACAAGGCGAAAGCAACCCATATAATTCGTCAACCAGTTTCTTGGTGACCTTTTTTCCCATTTTTTTTCCTTATTCGCTCTCTTTGGAATTTCTTGTAGCTCTCTAAACCGCACCCATATTTGTAGTAAGCGGCACAGGAACCTTCAGATGACACCATACAGGGACCAACCGGGGTCAATGGAGTACATTTTTTACCATACAATTTGCACTCGACTGGCAGACTTATCCCCAGCAGAACTTTGCCGCAAATACACCCTTTGGGTATAACCGATTTCGGTACTTCTACTGAAAATCTTTTCAATGCATCATACTTGCGATATCGGACCTTGAAAGCCAACCCTGATTTACTGATCAAACCAATACCGCGCCAGTTTGCATCACATGGTTCACAGACTGTATATAATATCTCAAGCGCCTTCTGGTTGCCTTCGGGTTTGACAACCTTGCTATACTCAATTGTGATGTCTGCCTTCTTATCTGTCAGTTGCTTTACGAGATTCAAAATACCGCGCAGGATATCGATCGGTTCAAACCCCGTAACACAAGCAGGCATGTGGTGCTGTTTCGACAGAAACTCATAAGGTTTAGTACCGATTATCGCAGATACGTGACCTGGTAAAATAAACCCTTGAACGTTTATGCGCGGTGAACTAGCAATGAAATCTAAAGCTGGGGGTATCAGTTTAAAAGCCGGCAAAACATAAAAGTTACTGATCCCCCTTGTTTCAGCAGCCAAGATAGTTGCAGCAATTGTTGGCGACGTGGTCTCAAAACCGACGCCGATAAAAACAATGTCTTTACTCTTATTGCCCTCGGCAATACTCAAAGCATCTAAGGGAGAATAGACAACTCTCGGTGCATAGCGTTCTAAGCTCGACACGGTACCAGGTACGCGCACCATATCACCAAAGGTTACGACTATAATGTTCTTGTCTTGAGCAAGTTTGATGGCATAATCTATAGTTTCCTGAGCGGTAACACAGACTGGACAACCAGGACCCGATAATAATTTCAATTGTTCAGGCATCATAATTCTAATGCCAGAACGGGCAATTGACATGGTGTGAGTACCACAGACTTCCATTAGACTAATTTGCTCAGCGCTCAAATCGGATATTGTCCGAATGATCTTTGAAATAATATTATCCATCAATCTGCTAATTCGGCATGCGCTAAATGATTATATCTTTTCAATCCTTGGATGGTGTTGTTTGACTGTATTACGACCTGCTCCCTTTGCGTCATAGAGCGCGGCATCCGCTAATCTAATAAGCTCTACAGCTGATGTTGCATCATCCGGATAAGAGGAAACACCTGCCGAGAAGGTCACCTGTACTTTTTCTTTGCCACGTGCGAAATCGTACATCTCGAGGTCATGGAGTAGATTTCCAAGAATTCTGGCGGCTTCCTGCTTTTTTATTTCAGGACACATAACAATGAATTCATCACCACCGTATCTGGCAACTGTATCAGTCTCTGAAAAATGCTTTTCGAAAATCCTGGCCAACTGGATCAGAAGATGGTCTCCGGCCTGATGCCCGTAGGTATCGTTGTATTCCTTGAATTTATCAAGGTCGATAATAGCCACTGAAAGATGGTGTTGAAATCTCTTGGAACGTTCTAATTCGTTGATCAATAATTCTTTGAAGTAACCGATATTGTATATTTTTGTCAGTGGATCAGTATGTGCGGTAAATGTGATATCTGCAAAACTTCTGGTATTGTTAAGAGCAACACCAGCAATACTTGCAACAACACCTAATAGGTTCTTCTCGCGTTCATCCAGGTCCTTCTTACGAATAATGGCAATAACTCCAAACCTTTTCTTTTCAAAGAAAATAGGGTAACAGATATCAGGTTCGAATACAGGGAAGGGTTCGGTCAAACCTAGTATGGCAAATTCATGTTTGGTAATGGTATGTTTTTCATTGAAACTGACACCCACCTTACCCATTCTATTTTTATTATCCAGTTCATAGACGAGTTTGGGCAACCAATTGTCATTGAGTCCATGGTGCGACACAACAGTAAGCCTTTTATTTCGTTGGTCGGCAAGGAAAACAGCCGTTCCTTTTGAATCAAGGCAATTAACCAACAAATCCGTGATTTCGTTGGCGATTTTTTGTGGCTTGAGATTTGAAGTAAGCCTTATCATAGATGCAAAGAATAAGTTATCCACAGAACCTATCCGCCTGAGTTCTTCACGTAGAAGAAGATTCTCTTTTTTGTGTCGATCCAGTTCATCAGCAAGAATTTCAACGCTATTCAGTACCGACGTTTTCTTCTTCGTTTTAGACAAAACAACAATGAGAATTATAACAATACCCAGAGAAAAAACGGCAACGATAAGTTGAACAAAGAGTCCTATGTCCATATTCAATTCTATCTATTTGGCCTCTTATGTCAATATTATTGACAATTTCAACTCCCGGCGTATAATGAAAAATGGTTAAGTATTTCAATGTCTTTATTTCCTTTGATATGGAGGGCGTGGGTTGCCTGACTTCGTGGCAAGAACTGAAAAAAGAGTCACCGTCATTGGCACAGATAAGAAAACTTGCTACCGAAGAAGTTAATGCAGCAATCCGTGGTATAAGAAACGCCCGTCAGGATATCGGTGAAATAATTGTCTGCGATTCACACGCTGGAGGTGAAAATCTCCTGATCGATATGCTTGAAACTGGAATCCATTTGGTAAAAGGAACACCACGCAATTATTATATGGTTGAGGGAATAGATCAGCAGTTCGATATTCTGTTCTTTATCGGATATCATGCAATGATCGGAACCAAAGGTGCGGGCATGGACCATTCATACTCTTCTTCGTCGATCTACAATATCAAATTAAATGGCAAGCATGTCGGAGAAACCGAAATAAATGCTGCGGTCGCAGGCTACTACAAAGTACCCCTAGGTCTTGTATCGGGTGATGATAAATTGGCTAAGGAAGTCAGGAAATTCTTTGGACAAGAAGTAGAAGTCATCATCACCAAGTACGGTATCTCGCGTTTTGCAGCAAAATGCCGACATCCCCACGATATCCAACAGGAAATAGAGAAGAAAGCTGAACTAGCAGTGAAAAAGGTTAAAGAATTGAACCCCTTTATTTTCCGACCGCCAATAAATGCAGAAATTGAGCTTATTAATACCGTAATCGGCGATGTCATTGAGCCAGTACCTGGTTTGAAAAGGGTATCGGCACGGAAAGTAATTTTCCGGACAAAAAATATTCTTGAATTCTATCGCCTGCTTAGAGTAATTTGTACCCTTGCATATACTGTAAAATAGTACCTAACCTACCGAATTTACCCCGTAGGAAACCCATGATTTATTTATTCTTCAGCACATACACCTCAAAGGACGATATTTTCCAACGGAGTTTGCTATTCTATTGGTTGTAGTTCGAATTCACAAACTGCAGTACGCTCTTTATTACTTAGTAAATCTACGGTCCGTAAAGTAATAATATAGAAACCAGGTTCAATATCCATCGGGTGATATAGAGCCGCTAAATAGGCAACATCACCCGCCTCTATTTGGTCTTTGATCACAACATCGATAATTTCTCTTTTCATCTTCACCTTATTAGTGACTTCATAAGTCATCTTCAATCGATGCATACCATTTTTCGTTTCGAGGTTATAGACCTCGGCATAGAAGTAAAAAGGCGTATGGATCAATAATATTGGTTGGATCATCGGGATGACCCGACCCACTGGTTTGTTGAATTTTTCGTGCGAAAAAGTGTTATCGATCAACCACACCGGAACCAGATCACTAATTTCTTTGGCATCATCCTGATAATCAAGCAGGTTAACCCATCGTGTCTTCTTCCCTACGTTTCGGTTCTTGATATCGTTCATTGTGATTTCTAACCGATATTCAGCAGGATCAAGCCAGAAATTAACTTCATCAAAGAAAACCCCATGGTCACTGTCTACGGGGATTAGAATACTATTCTTTTCTTTAACGATATTATCCTGGTTATCAAACACCTTCACCTGTCTTGAAAAAGAAATCCCGGTTGTGTCGTTAACCAATACGGATAAATATATTTCAAGACGTGTCAGATTTTTCTTTTGTCGAAATCTTCCGGTAGTCATAGCAAACTCAAGTAACGATGTCGATTCAACTTCTATAAAGCTATCCTGATGCACTTCTTTCAAATGAGGTACTTTCACATGCTCGCCGAATTCTGACCGGGCAATCATCTTATAGGCGCGCGCATACCTGACAAAATCAAAAATCAAACCTTCTCGTTTATATGTCCATATTTCGGCAGGCTTCACTGATTCTTTGACTTTCAAGGCGATTTTCTTTTGGGGCCAGATTTCTTCTCTTTTTGAAGGTTCGCCGTATTTCACGAATATCTGTATACGATCATCACTTATTGGCGAATGCTTACCATAGTGGCGAAAGGCATACTCAATCCTCTCTTCGAATTGCTCGCGGTCTTCGGTACTCTTACCTTCCCAAAATGCATCATAGAACCTGCCGCGTTCAGATGCTGATGGTAAATTGATATACTCTTCTGCAACTTTAATATCCATTCCTTTCAGACCAAGGAATATCTTTCTTTCATATTCAAGCAGACGGTAGTAACGTGCGGCAAATATGTTTATTGCAGTACAATAGATAATTAAGAATGCAAAAATGATCGCTGCTGTTTTTACTATTCTATTCTTCTTCAATTCGCTCCTCCAATTGTATCCTATCTTCTATTCGGTATGTTCCCGGAGCAATATCATACAACCATTGATCATCTCCAATATCATCACCAGCCCTGAAGATTTTCACCAGCTCAGGATTGCCGTCACTCATCTTGTCACAGAATACTACGCGGTAACCCAATGTGTAGTAATACCATATCTCAAATGGTCTACCCCAACTAGTTATTGGCTTATCTTCAATTTTGTCGGGCGGCCCATTTCTTAGATAATATTTCCCTCTTTCTGAATCCCTACCCTGTAGAGTGTGCGTTGAAAATTCAGCATCCGCCTCAAGGAGTCTTCTTTCAAATAACCAGTAGTTTTCCTTTAACCAGAATTTCTTGAGATAACCTCTTTTTTCAAAGTGGCTGAGGCGACTGAAATTTTCATAATCAGCAACGCTCATCAAATATTGAATATCCCAGTAAAACGGCATTAGCGACGTCTCATCATATAGATATTCAATGCTAAACTTCTTGCTTGATGAAAACGACCCACCAGATGCCGAGTCTTGAACCGTGATTCTGTACGAGTACGTGCCTTCAATAAGATCAGCCAGCAATATATCTACTGTATCAACCTGGATATAATCGTATTTCAATCGTTGTTCCCTCTTTGCGAACACGGTATGCTCAAGACTATCAATAACCTGATATTGTACTTGATAATAAAGACTGTCTGGAATCAAACCATAGAGCTCTAAATATGCGAGCAGGGTATCCTGATCGGAAAAAGTAGACTTGACTGTGGGAATAAGAGGGAAATTATGGAAAAGGATATCTTCACGGTCTGGTTTTCTACCAAATACTATATCACTGCTCCATAAGACAGCGGTATCTGGCAGGATCTCAAAAGTGTCAATGAAGGAGGTATCATATTCACTATTATTCATGGAAAACGAATAGTGGAAATTACCAGAATACAAAGATGCTGAAATATAATCGATCAAGGACTTGTCTTCTTGCTCAGTAGTAATGTAGGTTCCTTTTGTCCCTTCAATGTGTGCTGAATCATTATTTGATACATCGTAGATATTAAATTGATATTCGAATGATACAAGAACTGAATCGCCTAACCGCAATGTTTCCTGTTCAGCTTCTGATAATACCAGAGTTATCGGTATTTGATACCAGAGTTCTATGTAATCATCGTCAAAACAGTACAATTCAACGACTGGCGTCGATGAAAAAAATAAGTATGTTAAAAGTAACATAACTCCTCGTCTAAAATCATTATAACAATACAATGTGTGATGTCAAGGTTAAAAGTCTTCAATGATTGATATTGACCATCTATGATTTCTATATAGAATATCATATGATCAAAGCGTATTTATCTTTTACCCTGCATTCCCACCTGCCCTGGGTCTTAGGCCATGGCCGGTGGCCTCATGGTACCGACTGGTTGAGCGAAGCGGCTGCCGAGTGTTATATCCCGATCTTAAATCAGTTAAACAGGCTGATCGAACAAGGCTACTCTCCCCGTATTAATATCGGTATAACACCGATCTTACAGGAGCAGTTAAAGTCTCACCATTTCCATAACGAGTTTGAATTTTATTTAGAACACAAAATTGAAGCAGCTGAAAATGATATTAATGAATTCACGCGTAGGGGGCAAAAAGAATATCTCCTTGTGGCGAAGATGTGGCGAGATTTTTATGTGAATACTGAACATGATTTCGTTGACAAATTCAAAAAGGATTTGACTAATGCATTCAGCCATTTACAAGAACAAGGCTGTATTGAAATTATCACTTCGGCTGCAACCCATGGTTATTTGCCCCTGCTTAAACATGACCGTTCAGTGAATGCCCAGATCAAACTCGGGGTGCAGACCTATAAAAGGAATTTCAATAAACCACCGAGCGGTATCTGGCTGCCAGAATGTGCTTACCGACCGGCTTATGACTGGGCGCCAACCATTGGTTCGGACAAGAATGCCTATGCGCGACAAGGTGTTGATGAATTGCTCAGTAAAAACAATATTGATTATTTTATTGTTGACACCCATCTTTTGAAAGGCGGTAAGGCAATCGGCGCTTATCTAGCAAGGTTTAAAGCCCTGGCAAATCTTTGGCAGCATTTTAAAAAGGAATTCGTTGAGATCAAAGAAGATGTTGATAAAACACCTTATGAGGTTTACTTGGTTTGCTCAAACCCTCAATTTAAGCCCGTCGCTATATTTACCCGCGATCCTCAAACCGCACTCCAGGTCTGGAGCGGTGGGATCGGGTATCCTGGAGAATCATTGTATCTTGATTTCCACAAAAAGAGATTCCCCGGTGGCTTAAGATACTGGCGCGTCACTGATCCTAAGGTTGATTTAGCAATGAAGCAACATTATGATCCGGATGTTGTTGAAAATAAAATAAAAGAACATGCCCAGCATTTTCTATCCTTGATAAAAGAGTTATCAAGTCAATATTATGCGAAGACTAACAAACCTGCTCTGATTTGTACGCCGTTTGATACCGAACTCTTCGGACACTGGTGGTTTGAGGGCCCTCAATGGCTGTACCATATCCTCAAAATAGTTGAACAAGATCCTGAGATTGAACTGGCTAGTGGTAATATGCTTCTTAACGAATATAACCCTGAAAAAATCATATCTTTACCTGAAGGTTCATGGGGAGAAGGAGGGTTTCATTATATCTGGCTGAACAAATGGACTGATTGGACATGGGAGAAAATCTATCAGGCTGAGGATAAATTCTATGGATTATATGACCGTTTCCTAAATACGCAAGACAAAAATAAATTAGCTTTGCTCAAGCAACTTGGGCGTGAACTCCTACTCTTGCAATCCTCTGACTGGCAGTTCCTCATATCTACGTGGAGTGCACGAGATTACGCAGAACTGCGCTTCAGTCGTCATTTTGAGAACTTCATGTATTTGGCAAAAGCCCTTGAGAGAAAAAAACCAAGTAAAGAGGAAATGAACTTTTTAAAAGATGTGGCTGAGCAGGATTCCTGTTTTGCGGATTTGGATTTATCAATATTTGCAAAAATATAACCACTGTCCCGCATCTTTCTTCCTTGTTCATAGGGCGTATGCCCTTTGTAGTTGTAGGGGACACGCCATGGCGTGTCCGTACAAAAATTTTGTCCAATATCCTTTGAAACCGTGCGATCTGAAAAAAGTGGAGAGGACTCAGCTTTCTCCATTATTGACTTTTCAACCTTTTTAAATATCCTAATATGATGATCGAGGTCAGTGAATGGAAGCACGAGCGAGAACGTATGGTAGAAGAAGATATCGTGAAGCGTGGCGTCAAAGACACAAGGGTTATTCAAGCGATGAAAAAGGTTCCCCGACATCTCTTTATCGACAAAACATACTATCATCAGGCATATAATGATTATCCCTTACCTATCGGGCAGAGCCAGACAATATCTCAACCCTATATGGTTGCTTCCATGACTGAGCTACTTGAATTAAAGGGTGATGAAAGGGTTCTTGAGATCGGAACAGGTTCAGGTTATCAAACAGCTATTCTGGCACTTTTGTGCTCAAAAGTCTACTCCGTGGAGCGGATTTCTGAATTAACTAGAAAAGCACGATTGACTCTCAAACAATTGGGTTTTAGTAATATCAACCTGATTGTCAGAGATGGATCCTTAGGATGGCCTGAGTTCGCGCCGTATAATGGCATAATCGTTACTGCTGGCGCTCCAGAAATACCAGACGCATTGATCGAACAACTCGCCAATAACGGTCGAATGGCCATCCCAGTGGGTAATGAAACCTGCCAGACCCTTAATTATGTGGAAAAACATAAGGGACGTATTTATCGCAAAGAATTCTTTGGCTGCACATTCGTTCCTTTAGTAGGCAAAGGGGGGTGGAAGTGACATCAAAGAAATTATATGTAATCAGGCTGACCGAGAATGTCGAAACTTGTAGGAATAGAGTCTTTAGGCTCGTTAAATATGGAGTGCAACGAGCCCCCTCGTTGCATGCAATGTCAGGAGACATTGCACTCCCAAAATACGGGCGTAAAATTCGTACGGGGCGTAGCGCAGCGGTTTAGCGCGCATGGTTCGGGACCATGAGGTCGCTGGTTCAAATCCAGTCGCCCCGACAATTAATACACCGTCGCACTTCAAGGTGTGACGGTTTCTCGGCTTATAAGGTAGGGAAATGGACGAGTATCCATTTGAAAAAATAGAACCCAAATGGCGTAAATGGTGGGAAGATAATAAAATCCACCATGTCAACCTTGATGATTCCACCGAGGCGAAGAAGTATATCCTCGTCATGTTTTCATATCCTTCTGAGAAGAAACTTCACATCGGTCATTGGTGGAATTACGGCGGCGTCGATGCTTATTCACGTTTCATGCGGATGCGGGGGTATAATGTTTTCGAACCGATGGGTTTCGATGCATTCGGTCTGCCGGCGGAAAACTATGCCATCAAGAACAACGTTCATCCTGCCATAACAACGCGTAACAGCGTAAAATATATTCGCGAGCAGTTGAAGAACGTCGGTGCAATGTACGACTGGTCGCGAGAAGTTGACACATCACAGCCTGAATATTATAAATGGACACAGTGGCTGTTTCTGCAGCTTTTCAAGACCGGTGCGGCATATCGCAAGAAGGCGCCGGTGAACTGGTGTACGGATTGCCTGACTGTGCTGGCAAATGAGCAGGTACTCGGCAACGGCACATGCGAACGTTGTGAAAGCAAGGTTGTAACGCGCGACCTGGAACAGTGGTTTTTCCGCATCACAGATTTCGCCGACAGCCTGCTTGAAGG